>CAMQUX010000007.1 GCA_947037905.1 uncultured Desulfovibrionaceae bacterium
TACACGTACTCCAGTTAGAGCTTTTAGTTCTGCGAAAGTTTCCATGGTTTTTTTCAGATTAAGTGGATTTACTTTCCTCACTTCTTTTACACCAAAGCCTTGCACTATCTTTTCGATATCTAAATGAACAGGGCTCTCGCCTAAAACAGTATCTGGAACACTTGGGTTTGGCTGATGTCCTGTCATGGCGGTGGTTAAGTTGTCCATAATGACAAAAAGTATATTGTGCTGATTATACACAGCATTTGCAAGGCCAGTTAGTCCAGAATGGAAGAAAGTAGAATCGCCAATAAAAGCAAGCACTGGTTTATTTGATACTTTCGCCGCACCGCAACCAGCAGATATGGAACTTCCCATACATAAAAGGAAATCTACCGCATTAAGAGGTGGCAGCAGTCCTAGTGTATAACAGCCAATATCACCAGAATAACGTGCATCATCGCCAAAAATTTTCCGAGCAGCATAATAAGTCGCACGGTGAGGACAGCCTGCACAGAGGTTAGGTGGTCTAGGTGGTAAGTTTTGTGGATACGCAGTGCATGGGCTAAATTCTTTAAGCTCACAATTTGTTAAAATTTGCACAGCTTGCATAACTTTTTGTAAATCATACTCGCCAAAAACATCTAATTGTGCTTCTTTTTTACCAAGAATTTCACAGTTAATCTTTTCTTTTTGTATAAGCACACGCAAAGCATCTTCAAGAAGTGGCTCTAGTTCTTCTAATACAAGCACACGAGAGCATGTTTTTAGAAACGCTGTAAGCTTTTTATTCGCAAGCGGATAGCTCATACCTAGATGAAAAACAGAAACAGTCTCAGCTAATTTTAGTTCCGCAAGAGCATCTATAAGATACGCACGGCTAATGCCAGAGGCAATAACACCAAGAGTGCCTTTTTCAGAATAGCTATTCCAAGGAGTGGTCTCTGCAAGTTCTTCTGCAAGTTCCATTCTTTTTAATAAATCAAGATGCATAGTACGAGCAAAAGCAGGTATAGGAACAAGTTTTTGCATATTACGGACAAAACCATCAACTGGTTTTTTTTCTGCAATTTCACCAAAAGTAACAGAGCCACGTAAATGATTAACACGAGTGGTTGTACGAAGTAACATAGGTGTTTGTAATTTTTTTGACTGTAGTAATGCATCTTTTGTCATATCTTTTGCTTCTTGAGCAGAACTTGGCTCAAAGCAAGCAAGGGACGCAAGGCGTGCGAAATAGCGATTATCTTGTTCATTTTGACTAGAATGACAAGCAGGATCATCGGCAGAAAGAAGAAGAAATCCACCAGGAGCACCAGTATAAGCAAGGGTTAATAGCGGATCAGCCGCAACATTTACTCCCACATGTTTCATGGTACAAAAAGACAAAGCACCAGCAAAACTTGCACCAGCTGCAACTTCAAGAGCTACTTTTTCATTTGCAGAGTATTCAAAATAATAATCAGCAAAAGGGGAAAGTTTATAAAAAGTGTCAGGTACCTCAGAAGAAGGGGTGCCAGGATAACACGTGATAATATGAACGCCAGCTTCTAAAGCTCCACGCACAATCGCTTCGTTTCCTAAAAGTAAATGCTTCGAGTTAGCAGGGGCAGTGAGGAGAATATTTTTCATAAATAATTCTTTCTTTAATTAAAGTAGTAAGATGTTTATTTTTTTAAGACTATAAGTCTGCTAATAACAAATTGTTCATTAGGGTTTGTTTTTAATAGCGCTTCATATGCCTCAATAGCAACTTCTGTATTTTGAGCTTGCTCTGCGGTGCTTGCCATAAGACTTAGTATAGTTGTTTCAAAAGGGCTAGGAGCTCCATCATCTTTTTTTGTTTTAAGAATATCCGCATATGCTGTTTGTAAAACAACGAGCGCTTCAGGGTATTTATTTTGTAATTGCAAGTTAAATGCTATGCCTATTTGAGCTGGAGTATACATGCTTGTGTTTTCTGAGATAGCAACAAGCTCTCTGTATGTTTCTTCTGCCTCAACATAGCTTTCTAAATTTTGTTGGGTAACAGCAATAGGGAGCAGTATGCTTGCTTTTATATTGTCTGGAGCAGTTTCAAGAATAGTAGTTAGTGCGGCTATTTGTGGCTCACCAGAGTATGCAAGCAGAGCGTATCCAACTTCTTTTTGAATATTTCGAATTTTTCGTTCCTGAAAGGAGCTATAAAGTGCAAATATGGAAAATATAACGAACAAAACAACTGCGGCGATGAATAGTTTTTTCGCATTTGTAATAATAAATTCGTTTATACGGTCAAGATAAAAAAATATTTTTGACTGTTTTTTTGGTGTAATATCTTTTTCATTCATAGAATCATTAGTTCGCATTGAGCATCTCCCTATTAGGCAAAAGGATAAAATCCTTAAATTATATATCAAAGAGTCTACTATAAAAGTAAGTAAAAGTACAAGTGATAAAATACCTGAAAATAAATAAAACAGAAAAAAATAAAAGAAAAAACATACTGTTATCAAGCTGTCTTTTTTTAATATATTTTACCAAATTTATGCACATGCTTTTTTGGTAAACAGTAATAAAATTAATAGTAAAATTTAAAATAGTTGTAAGGTATGTTATTTTTTTTACACGACTAGTTGCTAATGGAAAAAAATGTATATTAGTTATATGTAGTCTTTAAAATTTTGCGAGCTATCATGTTGAAACCACGCTGGTAATGTATTTTTTCCAAGAGGATGTTTTGCACCCTGCCAAGCTTTTGCATCTATTAAATAATGCTGAATATCTCGCAAAAGTTGCGCTTTATTTGTTGCCCAAAGAGGGGCTATGCAATCATCATTGCTTGTGTCGGTATTTATTCTTTTCACAACCATGCGTGGATCGAGAATTTGCAAAGCCTCCCCTATGGTTTCAATGTATTCTGCTTCTTCTAAAGGCACATATTGTTTGTCCGCATAAAGCTTCGCAAGGGGCGTGTTTTTTAATACAAGACAATTATGCAATTTAACACTCTGAATAGGAAGAGCATTTACATACGTCATATGCTCAAGGAACTCTTTGGAGGATTCTCTTTTTCCATACTCGTAAGGCAAGCCGAGCATGAAATGAACACAAACAAATATACGAGTGTTCTTTGTGAGCAAAAGGATTTTTTCAAAATCTTTCACAGAATGCCCACGATTTATAAAGTTAAGAGTTTTATCAAAAGAGCTTTGCAGTCCAAGATCTAGCTGTATAAAATCAAAAGGAAGGTTGTCGATAAGCTCTATTTTTTCTAAGTCGAGACAATCTGGTCGAGTTGCAATGGATACGCCCACAGCATCATTTAGCTTGATAAGCTGTTGGCAAGTTGCTTGTAGTTTTTCAAAAGGCATATATGTGTTTGAGTAGGATTGCAGATAGGCAATAAAGTGTTTTGATTTGTTGTTTTTAAGTTCATTTTTCCAGTGTAGCCACTGTTTTTCAAACGATGTACCCTTGTCAAAAAGTCCAGCACTTGTGCCTGAATCGTTACAGAAAATACACCCTTTTGTGGAGAGTGTAGAATCCCTATTAGGGCAGGTAGCACCTGAGTCTAAGGGGATTTTTTGGACAGGTTTGTTGAAAATCTGTCTAAGTGCGGTGGAAAGTGTGTAGAATCTGTTCATTTTTTTTTTAAAATAAGGATAATGAGCTTGCGATAGTTTAAATGATATGCTAACCTTATAAAGGTTTAAGAGAAAAGTAAACGAAAAAAAAATGCGATAAAATATATTAAATAGAGTAAAATGGAGAGGCAAGTTATGGGTAAGTTGATTGACATGTTATTAGGATCTTTCTCTACAGATTTAGCAATAGATTTGGGAACAGCAAATACTTTGGTATACGTGAAAGGTCGAGGTGTTTTGATAAGTGAGCCGTCAGTTGTTGCAGTAAAGCGAGATCGTCGTGGTAATAATCATGTGCTAGCTGTTGGTACTGAAGCAAAAAAAATGCTCGGAAGAACGCCAGGTAACATAGTTGCAATACGTCCAATGAAAGATGGTGTTATTGCAGATTTTGAAATCACAGAAGCAATGCTTAAATATTTTATAAGCAAAGTTCATAATTCCCGCAAACTTGTGCGCCCTCGTATAATGATTTGTGTTCCAACAGGAATAACTCAAGTTGAAAAAAGAGCTGTAAGAGAATCTGCACAAAGTGCGGGAGCTCGAGAAGTTTATTTGATAGAAGAGCCAATGGCAGCAGCAATTGGAGCGGATTTGCCAATTACTGAACCAACTGCGAATATGGTTTTAGATATTGGCGGTGGTACATCAGAGATTGCAGTTATTTCTTTGTCGGGCATAGTGTATGCAAAAAGTGTTCGCATAGGTGGCGATAAAATGGATGAGGCTATTATCCAATACGTTAAGCGTAAACATAGTATGCTCTTAGGTGAAAGTACTGCAGAAGATATAAAAATTAAAATGGGTTCTGCGTATCCTGTTGAGGGTATTCCTAAAGAAATGGAAGTGAAAGGGAGAGATCAGGTAACTGGAATCCCACAAAATAGAATAATAACAGCAGAAGAAGTTCGAGATGCTATATCTGAACAAGTGGAAGGAATAGTTCAAGGTGTGCGAATAGCGCTTGAGCAAACACCTCCAGAATTAGCTGCAGATATAGTTGACCGTGGTATAGTGCTTACAGGTGGTGGTGCTCTTTTAAAAGGGCTTGATGTTCTTTTACAAAAAGAAACACAGTTGCCGATAACCGTTGTTGATTCTCCTTTGCATGCGGTTGCCCTTGGTTCTGGTAGAGCCTTAGATTGTATTGATTTATATAGAGATATGACAACGGATTCATTTTGAGACGTTTGTTCTTATTCTTTTTCCTTTTAGTCGTAAGTTATTTAGGTTTGTATACTATAAATTTGCGAACAGGGGTATTTGATAAGGTCGGCTCTTATGTAGGGCTCGATTCTTTGAGTCTTATTTTTAAGCCTGTTCAAGATGGTATTGAGCAGATTGATTTTGTGCTTAATAGTTATTTTCGGTTAGTTGATGTTGAAAAGGAAAATAATAAACTGCGTATTGAACTTGCACGGGCTAATGTACGACAAATACAGTTATTCGATAGAGCTGAAGAGAGTTTGCGGTTGCAGAAACTTCTTAATTTCTCAGCGGTGGATAATTGGACGATGCAAGGTGCACGCATAGTTATACAGAAATTGGGGACAGCAGCACTTCTTGATACTTGTATTATAGATAAAGGTGCAAAAAATGGTATTAAAGAAGATATGCCTGTAACGACTCCAGAAGGCGTTATTGGTCGAGTGCTTCGAACTGGCTTACATAGTTCAATAGTGCTTCTTCTTCAAGATCCTAATAGTCGGATCCCAGTGCGAGGTAAAGACAGTCGTACCACAGGGCTTTTAGTTGGAACTGGTTTGTCAAAGCCGCTAGAAATGCGATTTGTGGAACTAAATGATACCTTGAAAGAGGGTGAGATTTTAGTAACATCTGGTTTGGGAGGTGTTTTTCCTAAAGAACTTCCTGTTGGTGTTGTGAGTTCCATAAAAAAATCAAACATTGATTTGTTTCAAACAGTAGAAGCGCAATCTTTGGTGTCTGTAAAAAATCGAGAGGAAGTGTTTTTACTTGAGCGGGCCGTTGATTATAATATCAAATAGGAATTATTTTTAAAGAAAAAAATAAAAAGCAAATATATTCAATGAAAATAGCAATCTACATAACTCCTATTGTCTATGTAGTTTTTTTTATTATAATGCTTGCTTAGAATAGTGATTATTGCGAAAATTAGGTGATGTTGTTGCTTTGTAATAATGAGGAAATAAGAAAAATATGTATTATTTATGGTGGTTTGGATTTACTGCTTTTGCTTTTTTTTGTTCCTATTTAATGCCTGGAGTTTGTTTTTTTGCTGCAGGTTTTGTCTTGGCGCTTGAAAAAGAAGAAAATATTCAGCCTTTTATACTCGCTTTAATTTGGAGTTTTTTGATAGACGGAGTAAATGCAGGACCTTTTGGCTTTTCGTTTCTATGGTTTTTTCTTATATTTCTGATGGTGCAGTTTTTAAAGAGTATTTTCTATCGTAGCCATAGTTTATATATGTTATTATTAGGAGCAATTTTAGGGGTCACATATATTTTATTTGTTCATGCATTTTATGCGTTTGCAAAAGTTGAAGTTTCTTCTAGTCGAATATTTTTTCAAGGATTCTTTTTAATGATATTTTTTCCAATAGAATATTTTGTATTATTTAATAACTATTCCGAAAGGCGAGTGAAAAATGTCTCGCATCGCTAATCCTTACGATCAAGAACCCCCTAAGCATGGGATTCTTTTCTTACAAGCATTAATAGCGCTGCTTTTTTTTGTATTCTTTTTTCGTTTTTGGTATTTACAAATAATTAGAGGAGAAGAATTAGCAACAAGAGCTCTTAATAATAGGCTTACAAGTGAAGATATATATGCTCCTCGAGGGATAATTGAAGCAGCTGGTGGAGAGCTTTTGGCGATAAATGAGCCTTACTATTATTTGCAAATAATATCAGAAGATGTAAAAGATTTAGATAAAACTTTCAATTATATAAGTAACATTTTACAAGTTCCAACAGATGTTTTAAAAAAACGCTATGAGGAAAAATCTGATAATATGCGCCTATTTAGGCCAGTAATTTTAGCAGAAGATTTAACTTTTGAGCAAGTATCGATTTTTGAATTGCAGAGTTTTCGTTGGCCTGGTTTAGAGATAAAAGATAGACCTCGACGTAAGTATTTTTTTGGAAAAGAATTTGCGCATCTACTTGGGTATATTGCCGAGGTAGATGATGAAGATTTAAAAAAAGATACTACATTTACGCAAGGTGACTCTATAGGCAAAAGTGGTATCGAGGAGGTGTATAATGCAACTCTTCGTGGTAAAAAAGGAACCTTGCAGTATGAGCGAGACACTTTAGGCCGGCAATTTTTAAGAAGAATAGTACAAGAAGCGGAATCTGGTCAAAAGTTGCGTTTAACAATAGATTTAGGCTTACAAAAATTATTACACGAAGCATTGATTGATAAAGAGGGTGTTGTAGTTGTTCAAAATGCAAAGACAGGCGCAATAAAAGCCCTCGTCAGTGCACCAAGTTTTGATGGGAATCTCTTCACTCATGGTTATTTAGAAGAAGAAACATGGAAACTTATTCGCTCAGATCCACGCTCTCCTTTACAACATAGAGCTATTCAAAGCTCCTACCCGCCAGCGTCAATATTTAAATTAGTCGTAGCAGGGCTTGCGTTAGAAGAGGGAATAATCACTGCAAGTGATGAAATAGTTTGTAAAGGTGGCTATAAAATTAATCGCCGATTCTTTCGCTGTTGGCGAAGGGGTGGGCATGGTAATGTGAATTTGTCTGATGCATTAGCATATTCATGTGATGTTTATTTTTATCTGTTGGGAGAAAAACTCACTGTTGATAAAATTTCTGCCTATGCAAAAGCAAATGGGTTTGGAAAAAAAATTGGTATTGGTTTCCCTGAAGAGGTTGCAGGTTTAATTCCAACAAGAGAGTGGAAAGAGAAAAAGTTTAAACAAAAATGGCAAGGTGGTGAAGATTTAAACTTGTCAATTGGGCAAGGGTATACATTAGTAACACCACTACAAGTTGCAAGATATATTTCAGCATTAGTTAATGATGGTAAAATGTTACATCCATTTTTAGTTGACGGCGAACCAACAATAGTGGATCAAAATTTAGAATTAAGTAAAGAAAATCTTCTTCTTCTTAAAAATGCAATGATAGCAACAGTAGAAGAAAAACAGGGAACAGGACGAATCCTGCGACGTAAAAATCTTGTAATCGGGGCTAAAACGGGCACAGCACAAGTTGTGAGTTGGACAGATGAAATGCGCCGCAAGAAAAAATCTGATATTCCTTATGATATGCGTGATCACGGCTGGATGGTTTCTTTTATTGAATTAGGTGATGAAGTTTATACAGTAACAGTAATCTATGAGCATGGAGTAAGTGGTGGTGTGGGTGCAGGAAAACTTGCAAATTTAGCGCTTAATTATTTGATAGAGCAAGAAAAAACGAGTAAATTAGAACAAGAAAAAAAGAAACTAATAAAAATGAAACTAAAAAAATCAGATAACTTAGTGTTAAATAAAGGGAAAAATTGAAATGTCAGTAGGAAATAAAACAATTTTTCAATATATAAATTGGCATTTTTTAATATTGCTTTTTCTTCTTTTTTGTATAGGAGTTGCTAATCTGTATTCGGCAAGCGCCATACGATTGACGGAAGGCTTGGTTGTTACAAGCTTTTATAAAAAACAGATGGTTTCTGGTCTAATAGGTTGCTGTGCTTTGCTATTATTTATGATTGTCGATTACAAGCATTTAAAAACCGTAGCATGGCCACTTTTTTTTGTTACACTCTTTTTTTTAATTCTTGTTCCTTTAATCGGTGTGAAGGTGAAAGGTGCTCAACGCTGGCTAGATTTTGGTATTATGAATTTTCAACCAGCAGAGATGGCTAAAATTAGTATTATTTTACTTGGAGCTAATTTTTTGTCAAAAGAACCTGAGCCACTCGGGTTTCAGAAATTTTTTATAATTTGTGCAATAGGGGTTATTCCTGCGCTTATGATTATAATGCAGCCTGATTTAGGTTCAGGTCTGTCTGTGTTTATGATATTAGGTGGTATGATTTTTTATAGAGGGGTTAAATGGAAAGTATTACGAGTAATTTTGTTAAGTATTCCAATAATACTGCCAATTAGTTGGTTTGGTCTAAAGGATTATCAGAAAGAACGAGTGATTTCATTTGTAAACCCAAGCAGTGTAAGTTCAAGTAATGAGCTTTATCAGGTAGTGCAGGCAGAAATAGCCTTTGGTTCAGGGCAATTTTTCGGCAAAGGTTTTTTACAAGGAACACAAAGTACTTTGCGTTTTTTACCAGAAAAGCACACAGATTTTGCAATAGCAGTATTTGGAGAAGAGTGGGGATTTTTTGGGTCGATAATACTTCTTGCATTGTTTTGTGGATTTCTGTATCAAATAGCAGTAGTCGCAAAAGACGCAAAAGACCTTTTTGGTAGCTGTTTGGCTGCAGGAGTATTCTTTTACTTTTTTTTACAGATATTTATAAATATAGCAATGGTTTTACGGCTTATGCCAGTTGTGGGAATTCCCTTACCTTTTATAAGCTACGGTGGAACTGCATTGTTAATGAATTTAAGTCTGGCTGGCTTGGTATTAAATGTATCAATGCGTCGTTTTTTGTTTAAATAAGAAAATATTATAAGTAGCGAGTGAATAAAATGGCAAAAATAAGTAATAATAGTATTAATGCATTTTTAGGTGAAGGAACAGATTATAATGGTAAGTTAGAATTTGATGGTGCTGTTCAAATAGATGGTCGATTTGATGGTGAAGTAACAGCCGGAAAAACACTCATGGTTGGAGTTAAGGCATATATGACAGGCTCAATTCAAGTAGAAGAGCTAGCTCTTGCAGGGGAATTTGAGGGAACAGTGCATGCAACCAAAAGAGTAATTCTCTATAAAACAGCAAGAATAAAAGGTGATATACACGTACCAGCACTCATGGTTGAAGAGGGTGCTTATATTGAGGGTGATATATTTATGGATGTTGAAACAAAATAAGAATAAAAGAGGCTCTTTAATGAGTCTTTTTTATTTCTTAATCAATAGTATTTGAATATTTTTTGCAAAAAGAAATAAAATAATGAGAAATATTTTTGACATAATGGAAAATATAAGCTAATAAAATTGAGTTAAATATGATTTTTTTTAAAAAGGTGTGTAGTAAAAGGAGTTTCGAATGATTGATTTAGATATGACTCTTTTCATTCAGGTAATAAATTTTTTGGTAACAGCAGTAGTTCTTAATTTTTTGTTAATAAAACCTATTCGCGATATCATTTCTAAAAGAAATGCGGTGGTTGAAACGCAACTTGAGAAGATCGAAAAATTCAATAACGACGCGGTAAAAAAAATGTCTAGTTATGAAGAATCATTAAGTGAAGCACGTAAAGAAGGTGCTTTAATTCGTAGTACAATTAGCGAACAAAGCCATAAAGAAGAACAAGAAATCTTAGCAGAAGCAAGTAAAAAATCAACAGAAGAGTTGCATAAAATACAAAAACAATTAAATAGTCAAGAAAGTGAAGTTTTACTTACTCTTTCTATGCAAGTAGAAGTAATGGCAGAAAAAGTTGCAAAAAAAATACTTGGTAAGGTATTATGAGGAGGTCTAAATTGCAAAAAGTTATCCCAGTTTTTTTAGCCATGTTCCTTGTGCTACTTGGTAGCGGAACTGCAATGGCAGCATCTACTGCTGATGCGGGTTTTCCTTGGTGGAATTTCTTTTTTCGTGTGGTTAACTGTCTAATAGTTGCAATTATTATTATGAAATTTTTCGGAGAAAAAATCGGAGTATTTTTTTTCGGTCGAAGAATTTCAATAAAAGAAGAACTTGCAGGTTTAGAAGATCGTCAACGTTATGCAGAGAAAAAATTGCAGGATGTTGAAAAGCAAATTGCAAATCTCGATAATGAAATTGCAGGCATCTTAAAAGAAGCACAAAATGAAGCAGAAAATATTCGAGCAATAATTCTGAAAAAAGCAAACGAAGATGCAGAAATTATTCATAAACAGGCACAAAATACAGCACAGAAAGATGCAGACGCTATAAAACGTCGTTTGCGCTCAGAGATAGCTGAACAGGTTGTGTTACAAACAACACATCTGGCAAATGCAAAGCTTGATAAAAAAGATCATGAGCGTATTATTGAAGAATCGTTAAGCAAGGTGGTGTTCAATTGAGTTCAAATATAGTAGCAAAAAGATATGCGAAAGCATTATTCGATATAGGCGAAAAACAAGGAATACATATCCTTCGAACGTATAATGAAGAATTATCACTTGTTGCAAAAACAGTAAGAGAAAACAGCAATTTATTGTCTTTATTTCAAAATCCATTGTTTTTTGTGGAAGAAAAAAAAGATGTATTAATAAAAATTATGGCCAAATTAAAAGTGACAGGAATTGTAAAGAATTTTTGTGAACTTTTAGCAGATAAAGATCGTTTAGATTCTATTCTGAAAATAGCCGATGATTTTGAAAGAAGATTACTTAACATTCAAGGCATAGTAAAAGGCAGATTAACGACTGCAATTGCGTTAAGTAAAGAAAGAGAAGATGCAATTCAAACACAACTCGAAGCGCAACTACTAGAAAGTGCAAGCCTCGATTTGGTATTTGATGTAGATAAAACAATACTAGGTGGCGTAGTATTACACATGGGTGAGAGAGTTTTAGATGCAAGCTTACGCGCGCAGTTGGATATGTTGAAAGAAACGATTAAAAGGGGTAATTAAGCCATGCAAATAAAAGCAGAAGAAATTAGCAAAATTATTGAAGACCAAATTCAAAATTATGAATCTCGTGTTGAAATGAGCGAAACAGGTACCGTCATATACGTAGGTGACGGAATAGCTCGTGTTTATGGAGTTTCAAATGCAATGGCAATGGAACTTCTTGAGTTTCCAGGTGGCGTAAAAGGTATGGTGCTCAACCTAGAAGCAGATAACGTTGGTGTCGCACTGCTTGGTTCAGATATCGGAATCAAAGAGGGAGACATTGTTAAACGTACAGGAAAAATATTTTCAGTACCAGTGGGCGATGGCGTTCTTGGACGAGTAGTTAATCCACTAGGTGAACCAATAGACGGGCTTGGACCAATTGTTAACCCAGAAAGTGTTCGCCCAGTTGAAATGAAAGCACCAGGTATTATCGCTCGTAAATCAGTACATGAGCCAATGTCTACAGGTATTAAAGCAATCGATGCCATGACACCAATAGGACGCGGTCAACGTGAGCTTATAATTGGCGATAGACAAGTCGGAAAAACAGCAGTTTGTATTGATGCAATTCTTGCTCAAAAAGAAACAGGCGTACGTTGTTTTTACGTTGCGATCGGTCAAAAGAAATCAACTGTAGCAGTAGTTGCAGATATTCTTCGTAAGCACGGAGCTCTTGAGTATACCACAATAGTTTCAGCAACAGCCTCAGAACCTGCACCACTTCAATTTATTGCAGCGTACACAGGCGCAACAATGGCAGAATTTTACAGAGATAACGGTAAGCATGCACTGATTGTTTATGATGATCTTTCTAAACAAGCCGTAGCGTATCGTCAGATGTCTCTTCTTCTTCGTCGTCCTCCAGGACGTGAAGCATATCCAGGTGACGTATTCTACCTACATTCACGTCTTTTAGAACGTGCTTGTAAAGTAAACGATAAACTAGGCGCAGGCTCATTAACAGCACTTCCTATTATTGAAACTCAAGCAGGAGACGTATCTGCTTATATTCCAACAAATGTTATATCTATAACAGATGGACAGGTTTACTTAGAGCCAAACTTATTTAACGCAGGTATTCGACCAGCAATAAATGTAGGTCTTTCAGTATCTCGAGTTGGTGGAGCT
The DNA here is from genome assembly GCA_947037905.1 of uncultured Desulfovibrionaceae bacterium. GTDB lineage: Bacteria > Desulfobacterota > Desulfovibrionia > Desulfovibrionales > Desulfovibrionaceae > CAMQUX01. Next base: position 12,450 of record CAMQUX010000007.1, read on the forward strand.
GCACAAATTAAAGCTATGAAACAAGTAGCAGGAACACTTCGCTTAGATTTAGCGCAGTACAGAGAACTTGCAGCATTTGCTCAGTTTGGTTCCGATTTAGATAAATCAACTCAGGCAAAACTTAATCGTGGTGCACGAATGGTAGAGCTTTTAAAACAAGCTCAATACCAACCACTAACAACAGAAGAACAAGTAGTGTCTCTTTACGCTGGAACTCGTGGTTTCATGGATGATATTGAAGTTTCTGCGGTTCTTCGTTTTGAAAAAGAACTTTTCACTTATATTCGTAGTGCAAAGGAAAGTATCTTCCAAACAATCCGTGAGAAAAAAGCAATTGATGCGACACTGGAAGCAGATTTAAATGCGACCATAGAAGCTTTTAAGAAAAACTTTGCTGCATAAGGAGATAAATCATGGCTGCATTGCGTGATGTTCTCAATCAAATCAACGGAATAAAAAAGACTAAGCAAATAACGAAAGCAATGAACTTGGTTGCTAGTGCAAAACTTCGGCAAGCACAGCTGCGCATTGAACGTTTTCGTCCTTATGCTAAAAAATTCTATAATATCCTTGAACATGTTGGGACAGGTGGTGATATTGGTGTGCATCCTCTTTTAGGTGCACGTGAAGAAATTAAACATGTGGGAATAGTACTTATTACTTCAGATCGAGGACTTTGTGGTGGCTTTAATAGCATGCTTATTCAAAAAGCGCTTAGGCTCGCACGAGCAAAAAAGAAAGAAGGAAAATTTGTTCATTTTTATTGCTTAGGTAAAAAAGGTTTTGAGGCAGTAAAAAAAGCAGGTTATGTGATAACTGCAAATTATCCAGAAGCATTAAACACTTTCAATTTTTCGCTAGCAAGTTCCATAGGTACTGAGATAATAAAACGTTATATCATTGGTGAATTCGATGAAGTACATCTTGTTTATGGTGAGTTTAAAAGTGTAGCTCGTCAAGAAGCAGTGGAGCTTCTTTTATTACCAATATCATCAAAAAATGAAGATGATAACAGCAATAAAAAAGAAGAAATTAGAGGCAGTGAATATGTTTTTGAACCATCAAGAGAAGACTTATTAGCAGAAATGCTACCACGTTTTATCAATGTCCAAGTGTATAGAGGAATGCTCGATGCGGCAGCAAGTGAGCATGCAGCACGTAGGTCAGCAATGGATAACGCAAGCAGAGCTTGCGATGATATGTCAGGGCAATTAACCTTGCTTTATAATAAAACAAGGCAAGCAGCGATAACCGCAGATTTAATGGATATAGTAGGTGGCGCAGAAGCGCTTAAAAGGTAAGGAGGCAGTAAACGATGAATGTTAATGGGAAAATAGTACAGATAATTGGTGCGGTCGTGGATGTGGCGTTTCCTGAAGGACACTTGCCAAATATTTTAACAGCGCTCAAAATTACAAATCCTAATAACCAAGATGCGCCAGAGCTAGTCGTAGAAGTAGCACAGCATCTAGGTGATAATATAGTGAGAACTATAGCAATGGATGCAACTGAAGGTCTTGTACGAGGTCTTCCTGTAGTTGATACAGGTAAACCAATTCAAGCACCAGTAGGTCCTGGTGTTTTAGGACGTATCATGGACGTTGTAGGGCGCCCACAAGATGAACTAGGTGAAATTAAAGCAATAAAATATATGCCAATTCACCGTTCTGCTCCAGAATTTACAGAACAAAATACAAAAGTAGAAGTACTTGAAACAGGTATAAAAGTAGTTGATTTATTAGTACCATTCCCAAAAGGCGGCAAGATGGGTCTTTTTGGTGGAGCGGGTGTTGGTAAAACAGTTATTCTTATGGAAATGATTAATAATATTGCCAAACAGCATGGTGGTATTTCAGTTTTCGCAGGAGTAGGGGAACGTACTCGTGAAGGAAACGATTTATATTTCGAATTTAAAGATGCAGGCATCTTAGAAAAAGCAGCCTTAATTTACGGCCAAATGAACGAGCCTCCTGGAGCAAGAGCACGTGTTGCACTAACAGCTCTTACTTGTGCTGAATACTTCCGCGATGAAGAAGGACAAGATGTTCTCCTTTTTGTTGATAACATATTCCGCTTCACACAAGCAGGGTCTGAAGTATCAGCTCTTTTAGGTCGTATGCCTTCAGCTGTTGGGTACCAACCAACACTAGGAACAGATTTAGGTGGTTTACAAGAGCGTATTACCTCAACAACAGCAGGTTCTATTACATCAGTACAGGCAGTATATGTACCAGCTGATGATTTAACTGACCCAGCTCCAGCAACAACTTTCTCGCATTTAGACGGAACATTAGTTCTTTCTCGTCAAATTGCAGAAATAGGTATTTACCCAGCAGTTGACCCGCTTGACTCTGCATCACGTATCCTTGATCCTCAAGTTTTAGGAGAAGAGCATTACAGTATTGCACGCCAAGTTCAATCAGTGCTGCAAAAATTCAAAGACTTACAAGATATTATTGCAATTCTAGGAATGGACGAATTATCTGACGAAGATAAATTAATCGTTACTAGAGCAAGAAGAATACAACGTTTTTTATCACAACCATTTCATGTGGCAGAACAGTTCACAGGAACCCCAGGTGCGTATGTAAAGCTAGAAGATACAATTCGTGGCTTTAGAGAAATACTTGAAGGTAAACATGATGAAATTGCTGAGCACTCTTTTTTAATGGTAGGAACCATCGAAGAAGCGATAAAAAAAGATAAGAAATAGAGGTACTAGCCCATGGCAAAAAAATTGCACCTTGAAATATTAACGCCAGAAGCTCGGCTGATATCAGATGAAGTTGAGTATGTGGCTTGTCCAGGAATACTTGGTCAGTTTGGGATATTAGGCGATCATATACCATTATTATCAGCACTTGGAGTTGGTCGTTTAGACCATCGCACAGGGCATAAAGAAGGAAGCTTCTTTGTGAGTGGTGGTTTTGTCGAAGTAAGAAACAATAAAGTTGTTGTCCTTGCAGAAGTTGCAGAGGCAGCAGGCGAAATAGATGTTGAACGTGCTCTGTGGGCAAAAGAGCGCGCAGAAGAAAGTTTATATTATGCACAAACTGAATCAGATGTTGAGCGAGCACAAGCAGCGCTTGGTCGAGCTCGAACAAGACTGAAAATTGCAGGAATGAGCATAAAATAATTTTGCTAGAATGTGAAAAAAGGCAGATGGATTTTCCATTTGCCTTTTTTTGTTTACAGAGCAAAATAAAAAATAACTAGATATTTTATGAGGGAAGAATATGTCACTGTTAAAAATGGACTATTTGGAGAAAATAGAAAGTTACTTGGCAAGTGGGGATTGTCATTTTGACTTTGAACATGGAACCGAAGATGCACGAATAGAAATGTTAGAATATTTAGAAAAATTTATGGAAATCTCTGATTTAGCTGATAAAATTGCGACTGAGCTTATATTCAAAAAAGGAACTTTAGAAGCTCTTGCACAAGTGAAACTAAAGGAATAAAAAGAAATATAATATTATCATATATAATAATATGTTAGCATGAATAATATAATATTTTCAAATAAAAATATTATATTAATGTTGTTTGTAGAATAAATATTGTGTGCTAGTCTAAATTATATGTAAATGGTATTTAAAGAAATATTATTTACAGAGAGGGTGTAAAAAAACAAACTTTCTCACTACAATAGGTAGAAGGAAAGTTTGTTATTTTTATCAATTTTTTAGTAAAAAGTGCTTGTTTTTTATTAGGCTAGCAATAAACGGAACCTTTCTTGCATAAGTATTATGAAGAAGAATTTTTTCTATAAAAATATTATGAAAAAATCTCTTTCTTTTGAACAGCTTCAATTTTAATGCGATCAAGAGTTTGTGAAAGAGTTTCTTTAACATGTTCACGAATATCCCCTGCAACGATGATATAAAGTACATCATCACCTGGGCTCATAATACCTTCGTAAGCATGTGCGATAACTCTAAAAATTCCTTCATTTTGTTGCATTTCAGAACAAATTTCTTGAAGCTTTTCAAAGTTGACAGCTATTTCAACTTTATTAACAGAGGCATGATCTTTTCTTGACCAAGCACGAATAGTTCCGTTATGTATGAGCGTCATACCAACATTTTCAGCGAATCCTGGTTCTTTTTTGAGTTCAGCAATAGCTTTTGTTATATCCATAATAAAATATCCTTTTTTGGGTTAAGAGAAAATAATGTATAAATTTACCGACCTATTAGCTACTTTACCACGTTTTAGACAAACACGTCTAGTACATAATTCGTATGGATTATGGATAATGTGGGAAGATCGTGCACAAGAATCTGTGTTTAATATTTTGCGTGATTTTGGTGGTATTCCTTTAGCAGAAGAAAAAAATCAAACTCTCTGGGTTTTTTTGACAAATAATATATTTAATGCACTAGCAAGAGTGCATCTTTTGCTTAGTCTTGAATCAGAGAAAATGACATATGTTGTCATTCCTGGGAATTTCTTGGTAAGTAGAGAACTAGAAATTTCCATGTCTTTTCCTATGCAAATAAAGCAATTTGAATTTTCAGAACAGATTGGAAAGCATCATATATTAATAAATTCAGCATGTAATGATACAGTAAATGCTTTTCCAGGTTTATCATGTTCCCGCTCTCAAGTTTTTGATGGAATGCCAAGTTCTTGGTCTGAATTTAAAGCTGATACAGGCTTAGAATATGCATCAAATCAACGTTGGTATGTATTTCTTCGTCCTTTAGGGCATATGAGCGATAAAGATTCTGTCCATCAGTGGAGAAATTATTGGCAATTAATTCAAAAGGTTATAAAAGAGGTCGGTTGTACTTTTTTATACGATGAGAAACATTGGATTGTACTCATTAATATTTCAAACATTGTACAGTTACGTGCATTATGTCAAAATATATTAAAACAAATATCATATTATATACCCGAGAAAGATATCCATTGGCCACTTGCTTTTGCGTGTATGCCACAGAGAGGATTACCTTTTCACGTATCAATCCTTGATCGCATTAATTTCCGCTGGGAAAATTTTATACCAGATGTTTTTTATTTACATTATAAAGACGCATTTTTACTCCGTGAAGAGTTTCGCTTAACAGCGGGTTTTGGAAATCATGAGCTTGAAAGTATCAGCTCATGGTGTCAGGTAGCCTTAACTGAAGAGGGCGGAAACCAAGCAGAACATTTAAATGTAATATTGCCAGAAACCTTATATTTAACTGGGGGTAATTTTTGTTTTTACTGCGGATTGCAGACACATTCTGCTGCTAACTGTCCAAGTCGTCAGTTGGCATTCCCAACAAATAAATATAGAGATAAGCTCCACTCTATAAGTACAGAAACTCTTATGGAGAGCATAAATAATCTGCGTAGCTATTTAGAAGATAAAAATATTGAAATGGCTTATGCAGACTTATTAGAATCAAATAATATGGATAGCACTATAATAAAATATTTATTAGAATGTACAAGTGCACATCAATTACGAATGTTTGAATTTGTAGCAGCAAGTAATGCTAAATCATGGCCACAAATATTTGAAACACCAACAGATCATGGTGCTGGGTTGAATACGCTAGGAAAATATTATAAAAATTTTATTAACGGAGAAAATGCAGCAATAGCAGAAGAACTTAAATCTTTAACAAATTCCCGTGCACAAAATCCAGATCCATTCTGTGTGGTTGGTTTTATGGCAGTTGAAGAGGTGGATTTTACAAAAGCTACTAGATATTTTGATGAAGCTTGCAAACGCAGTGTTGCTCCTGCAACACTGCGTTTGCAAGCTTCATCA
>CAMQUX010000008.1 GCA_947037905.1 uncultured Desulfovibrionaceae bacterium
AATTTATATAATAAGATATTGAGTAATGAATATTGCATTTATATAGGCGAAATACAATTTCTTTTTAGTTGTTTTTTTCAGCAGAATAATTATTTTTATCATAATTTTTTATTTGTAGTTATTATAAAAAAAATACTAAAGTTGTTGTCATTACATGAAAAAGAGCTACTAGAAAGTAGCTCTTTTGGTTTATATATTTAAAAATCTCTTGGTGTATATTTTAAAAGTACAATAAGTACAGAGTAGTGTACGGATTTTATTTGTAGCTTTAAATTTCAAAAAGCATCTCAAGGTCATCTTTAGTAAGGCTTTTTATTGCAGATTGTCCTGGAATAATTGAATCTGCAACACTTTTCTTTTGCTCTTGCAGTTTTAATATTTTCTCTTCTACCGTATTTTGACAAATCATTTTGTATGCAAAAACCTGTCTTTTCTGCCCAATTCTATGGGTTCTATCTGTTGCTTGGTTTTCAACTGCAGGGTTCCACCATGGGTCGTAATGGATAACATAATCTGCTGAGGTAAGGTTTATTCCTGTTCCTCCAGCTTTTAAGGAAATAAGGAAAATAGGAATATCAGGATTTTCATTAAATCTGTCTACTTGCTCAAAACGGTCTTTGCTTGAACCATCAAGATATGTAAAAGGAATTTTTTCATATGTAACCCAAGAGCGAATAATATGAAGCATTTGCACAAACTGTGAGAACACAAGAACCTTATGCCCACCATCAATAATATCAAGAACAAGGTCTTTAAATGCATCAAATTTACCAGAGGCAATATTTGTATGCAAACCTGGCATTTCAATTTTTAATAGTTTTGGATGACAGCAGATTTGACGCAGTTTAAGAAGCGCATCAAGTATAGAGATTTGACTTTTTGCCATACCTTTTTCTTCCACATCATCAAGCACTTGTTTTTTTAGTTTCATAGCAAGTGCATTATAGAGTTCACGCTGATCGTCTGCTAAATCACAGTAATGCGTTGTTTCAATTTTTGGCGGTAGGTCTTTTGCTACTTCTGCTTTTGTTCTGCGTAGAATAAAAGGCTTCACTCGTACACGTAAGCTTTCTAAGGTATCTAAATCGCCATCTTTAATGGGTTTGACAATAGCACGTTGAAAAGAGTGCTGAGAGCCAAGAAAGCCTGGCATAAGGAACTCAAAAAGAGACCAAAGTTCAAAAAGGTTATTTTCAATAGGAGTACCAGAAAGACAAACACGTAAACTCGCATCGAGCTTTCTGACAGATTTTCCTGTGATAGTATTTGGATTTTTAATATTTTGCGCTTCATCTAAAATAACACAAGAATATTTAAACTTCAGTAATTCTTCAAGATCACGTCTCATAAGAGCATAAGTGGTGATAACAATTTGCGCATCAGGAATCTTTTTAAAAAGCTCTTCTCGTTTTGAACCATAAATTACAAGTTGCTGTAAGTCTGGTGTGAATTTTTTAGCCTCTCTTTCCCAGTTTGGCATAACAGAGGTCGGTACAACAATTAAACTTGGACCTGTAATTTTTTGCTCAAAAAGGTACTGAAGAAAAGAAAGTGTCTGTACTGTTTTACCAAGTCCCATTTCATCGGCTAAAATACCACCAAAGCCATATTCACGTAGGAAGTTTAAATAACTTAAACCTTGTAATTGGTACGGGCGCAAAGTTGCTTGTAGTGCTTTTGGTTGATCTAAAAGTTCAATGGTCTCAAATGTTTGAATTTTATCCCGAAGTTCAATAAAATAACTGTCGGTACTTGCATTAGGTATATCTTCAAGTATTTTTTCAAGAACTGGTGCTTCAAATTGTTGAAACTGTTTAGCAGGTGGTTTTTCTGCATCATAACCTAAGGCTCTTAGCTTATCGCCTAGCTTTTGTAGCCATGATTCTGGCAGGCTTGTGTAGGAACCATCTTTTAACTGAATGTAGCGTTTTTTCTGTGTCCATGCTTTCCAAATAAGATCAATTGGTACACGTTGATTATCATATTCTACAGCGAGCTCTAAATTGAACCATTTATTTTCTTCATCAGTTGTTACTTCTGCAATTATTTCTGGCTTAGTAAGCCGTACTTTATAGCGAGTAAGATTTTTTTCGCCGTAAACTCTATAGGCTTCTATAAGCATTGGGTAATAATCGAGCAGAAATTTAAGCGCTTCTTCTTGCTCCATAAACCAAGTTTTTTTATTTCTTGGCTGAAAGCCCATGTCTTGTAGTTCTAATAAGAGATGCTGTTCTTCATCTTGAGCACGTCTTATAAGAAAAGATTGTCCTTCATAATAGCAATGTCCAGTTTGAAAATCAGGATTTGGCCCAGGTAGGAGATGTTCTCCAAATTCATTATCGTAAATATTTTCTATTTTAAGGGTAAGTAAGCTTCCTTCTTCATTTAAAAAGAGTTTTGGATTATAATTAGCAGGAGTAAACAAAGGTTCCATTTCTTTTAGAAAATCTTCACTTTTATATAAGTCAGAAGTTGAGATGCCAGACCAGACTCTATCGAGAAATTCGGAAATATCGTTTTTGCCGATGGTTGGGTCTTGTAGTATTATTTCTTCAATAAGAGCAGGAGATAGTCCTGTTTGCACAGGGTAGAATGCACTTTTTAGAAAAACCCAAACAGGGAGCTTACCGTAAAAGGAAACATCTTTATGCATGATTGAGAATGGTTTTTTCCCTTCATGTTGTAGTAAAATATCAAAATGTAAACCATCTTCTGAGAGCTTAGGGGCAAGCTTTAGTTGCATTGTTTTATGCTCTAAGCGAATAGGGATATCTGTGTCTCGTAGATAAATATAATATTCATGCTCAATTGAGCGAAAGAACCAAGAATGAAGACCGGCTGGAATATCAACTTTGTGTCCTCTATAGTCTAAAAAATGCCCAATTTGTTCTGCAACAATAGGCAGTTCAGGGCAAGTTTCACACCAGTCAGGATTTTGTGTTAATTGTTCGAGAGTAACTGGAGTTTGCACATTTGATATGCCAGATTTATTTTGTTTAGCACGAAAAAAAGCAACTTGTAAGCGTCCTTTTTCAGGATAGAGATGAAAAAGTAGATAATGTTTTCCAGACTCAGCCTCTAAATCTGTTGTAAAAAAGGTACGAAAAATTTGTCGCCATTCATAGCTAGAAGAAAGCGGAGATGCTTCTTTTTCATCTTCAGGACTCATTTCTTGTACAAAAAGAAGCAGCAACGCAACAGCATGAGCGCATGTGCCAGAGAAAGAGTTTGAACAGTTACAATAACAATTAACTGTTTCTTCTTGTAATGAAATAGTTATTTCAATGGAGTAAGACTGGAGATCGTGACTAAGAACGGTTGATTCTATGGTCCAAAAAGTTTCATTTTTCTTAACTTTTATCTCTTGAAGTTCTTTGTTGCTGATGAGTGTTTGTGCAGATTCTATTATATAGTCAGGAATGGAATCTATCAAAAAGTTTTGGACTATATTTTTAATCTGTGTTTGCTCTAAATCCATAAAATCCTCTTCCAATAAAAATAAATATGGTAACCACCCCAATAAAAAAAAGTTATCTCCTACTAATACAGTATTTATGACGTTCGTCAAGTTCTTTGATAAAAAAAATGGGAAGATAAAAATCGTGGGGAGCTAAAAAAGTTAGTGCAGAAAATATAAAAAAGTATCATTATAGTAATAGATATGCGAGGAGATACAGGTTAGGTTAAATTAAATACACTAAATGACTTTAAATGACTTATACTAAGTTTAGGTGCAAGGATATCTTTTTGAAGTAAAAATAAGGAACTTTTATGCAATATAAGAGATTACTCTGTGTAATAAATATATTCACTATAATACTGAGTAGCAGTTTGATACTGAGTAGCAATGCATTTGCAGAAAAAAAACAAATTTTTGATAAGCCTTTAAAAGAAGAGCGAGTAGAGCAAAGTAAATTTGGTGGTAGAATGTTTTACCCAATGCTTGGTGAACCGAGCAATCTTATCCCACGTTTAGCGTCAGATAGTGCCTCTTCAGAGATAACAGAAAAATTGTATATAGGTTTACTTAGGTATAATGAAGATTTAGTTTTAGAGCCGTATGCAGCGCAAAAATTTGAAGTGCTTGATGAGGGAAAGAAACTACGATTTTATCTCAGAAAAGATATCTACTGGTCAGATGGAGTAAAGCTTACAGCAAGAGATGTAGAGTATACATATAAAATGATGCTCGATCCAAAAACTCCTACAGTATATAGAAGCAATTATGAAGCTATCAGTAAGTTTACAGTATTAGATGACTATAGTTTTGAAGTAGAATATACTAAACCATATGCGCAAGCTCTGTTAACATGGGCAGGAGACATAGTACCAAAGCATATATTAGAAAAAGAGGATTTGCTCAAAACTGAATATGCAAGAAATCCAGTAGGAGCGGGCCCATATATATTAAAAGAATGGAAATTTGGCGTGCGTATAGTTTTAGAGGCAAATAAAAAATATTTCTTAGGTGAGCCGTATATAAAAGAGCTAGTTTATCAGTTTATTCCAGATATGAGCACGCAGTTTTTAGAGCTTCAGGCAAAAAATATAGACATGATGGGCTTAACACCTCTGCAGTATGTATTTCAGACAACAGGCGCAAAATGGAAAGAAGGCTGGAATAAATATAAATATTTATCGCACGGTTATACCTACTTAGGGTTTAATAATAAACACGAATTTTTTTCAGACGCACGTGTTCGTCGAGCAGTCTCTTATGGCATAAACCGAGAAGAACTTGTAGCTGGCGCATTAGCTGGAATGGGAGAGCCTGCAAATGGACCCTATGTTCCAACCATGTGGGCATATAATAAGTCTGTAAAAGCAGTGGCGTATAATCCTAAAAAAGCACGAGCGCTTTTAAAAGAGGCTGGTTTTATAGATACGAACGGGGACGGAATAGTAGAGAAAAATGGGAAAGATTTTCGTTTTAGTATACTTACTAATCAAGGTAATACAGGAAGAATAATGGCAGCAGTCATAATTCAAGCACGGCTGCGAGAAATAGGAATAGATGTTTCCATAAGAACAGTAGAATGGGCAGCTTTCCTTAGAGAATTTATTGATAAAAGACGATTTGATGCGGTGCTTCTAGCATGGAGCACAACGCTTGATCCTGATATTTTTGTGGTCTGGCATTCTTCACAAAAAGACGGGCTGAATTTTGTAAATTTTGAGAATAAAGAAATGGACGAGCTACTCGAGAAAGCACGAATTATTTTTAATCCTGAAAAACGTAAAGAATACTACGATAGAGTGCAAGAAATATTATACGAAGAACAACCCTATAGTTTTTTATATTATTCTTATGCACTGCCAATAATAAGCAAAAAAATAAAAGGTGTAAAAGAACATAAAACAGGCATAGGATTTGGTTCAGATAGCTGGTGGATAGCAAAAGACACGCAAAAAAATGCGCAAAAGAATATACAAAAGAATATGCAAAAAAATACCAGCAAACAAATAAAAGAGCCAACACTCGCACCATAATAAAGTAAGTGAAAAGTAAATAAAAAGTAGAAAAAAAAGTAAAAGCCATAGTATTTAGTAATAAGTAAGTAAAAGAACACAGTAGAGGCGGTATTTATGGGCACAGTAAGAATCACAGAAATAATAGATATAGTAAAAAAGTATATAGATAATCCAGATATAGCACTCATTGAGAAAGGCTTTTTATTTTCTGCCCAGTCTCACGAGGGGCAAACTCGTCTTTCAGGTGAGCCTTACTTACTACATCCTCTTCAAGTGGCAAAAATACTAGCAGAAATGGAAATGGACGAGGCTACAATAGTAGCAGGTCTTTTGCATGATACAGTGGAAGATACTGATATCTCAGTAGATGAAATTGAGGATCTTTTTGGCGAAGAAGTAGCAGATATAGTAGATGGTGTAACAAAAATTGGTAAAATGGAATTTACGTCAAAAGCAGCAGCTCAGGCTGAGAATATACGTAAGATGATTTTAGCCATGGCAGAAGATATTCGAGTGCTTATGGTAAAACTAGCAGATAGATTACATAATATGAGAACATTAAGTTTTCATTCGAGCATAAAACAGCAATTAATAGCCCAAGAAACGCTCGATATTTATGCACCGCTTGCAAATCGTCTAGGCTTACATTTTATTAAAGTGCAGTTAGAAGATTTATGCTTAAAGTATTTAAAACCAGATGTTTATGAGCAACTAGAGCAAGATATAAAAAATCATCACATGGTAGATGAAAAATATATCAAACAAGTAGTTACGTTTGTACAAAATCTCTTGTCTGAAAATAGTATGACAGGAACTGCAATGGGGCGTATAAAGCATTATTATAGTACGCATAATAAAATGCAGCAGCAGAATCTGTCTTTAGCAGATATAGCAGATTTAGTAGCGTTTCGTGTAATAGTAGATGGTGGTATAAAAGAGTGTTATGCGCTCCTTGGGCTTGTGCATTCTCTATGGCGCCCTGTTCCTGGTAAATTTAAAGATTATATATCCATGCCAAAAGCGAACATGTATCAGTCTTTACATACAACGGTAATAGGTCCTGAAGGGGAGCGAATAGAAATTCAAATTCGCACAAACGAAATGAACCGAGTTGCGGAATATGGGATAGCCGCACACTGGCAATACAAAGAAGGGAAGAAACATAAAAAAGGACGAGATGCAGAGCGCTTTACATGGCTTAGACAAATACTCGACTGGCAGAGAGAATTAAAAGACCCACAAGAATTTATGGCGTCTCTTCGTTTTGATCTATTTCAGGACGAGGTATATGTATTTACACCAAACGGAGAAATCAAAGAGCTTCCAGAAGGAGCAACTCCAATAGATTTTGCATACACAGTACATACGCAAGTAGGTAATAGCTGTGTAGGAGCAAAGGTAAATGGAAAATTAATCCCAATAGATACGCCCCTTAAAAATGGTGATAAGATAGAAATAATCACTCAAAAGGGACGCACACCAAGTAGAGACTGGTTAAAATTTGTAAAAACAGCAAAAGCAAGAACGAGTATTAAACAGTATGTACGAACAGAAGAGCGTGAAAGAACAATAGCTTTTGGGAAAGATTTGCTTGAAAAAGAACTAAGACGAGCAGGAATGAATCTGGTAAAAATAAGCAAAGAAGGCTGGCTTATGAAGCTTGCTGCGAATTTTTTCTTAAATAGCGCTGATGATTTGCTTGTAAAAATAGGACATGGCAATCTAACTGCAAAGCGGGTAGTTAATCGCTTAGAGTCTATTATAGAAGAAAGTACTTCTGATAAACCAGCAGAAAAAGAGGACTTGTTTGAAACAAAGAAACACGCTCACTTAGAGCAGATCCAGCAGCAAAACCAGCAAGTACATCATGCAGAGGGCATAAAAGTTAGCGGTGTAGATAATGTGCTCATGCGTTTTGCCAGTTGTTGTTCCCCACTTCCAGGTGAGCCAGCTATTGGGTATATTTCTAGAGGTCGAGGGCTTAAAGCATCATGCCCGCATGTGCAGCATTTTGAGGAAGAGCGTCTTGTGCCAGTTTTTTGGGAAGGGGAAGAAGATACTAAATATCATCCAGCAGATATAAAAATCAGAACCGAAAAGAGCAAGCTAAAAGAGATGCTCTCAGCAATAGCAAAAGTTTTAAATCAAGAGAGTATTGAACTAGAACGAGGGAGTTTTACCTCAAGAGTTGATGGCTCTGCGGAAATAGATATTACTGTAGGTGTTTTAAATCATAAGCAACTACATGATATGTTAAGTGTAATTCGTAGCTTAGATGGGGTAAAAGAGGCAACTCGCTCCTCTACTTCAAAATTTGGTGATATATAGTCGTATTGTTGGTGATATATAGTTTAAAAGCAGAGAGTTTAAGAATAAACTAGAAAATTATTGAGTAAAATAGCGGCTATTTAGTATTTATGAGTATGTTCTAGTGAAACTGCAATATCGATTTTTCTAATAAAGTAGTATTTGTTAATCTATTGACAAATAAAAATAATTTATTACCTGTAAAAATATGTTATTAATAAATATTTTTTATAGGAGTTTTTATGAAAGAATCAAATGAGCAAAAAACTAATGAGAACAATTCTAACGACCAAATGTCTAATGTGAAGAATTCTAACAATCAAAACTTGGGTCACAATAATACTGAGTATAAAGGTGCTAACGATAATAGATCTAAACAACTAAATCCTAATAATCCTGAGTATAAAAATGCTAAAAAATAACCGGAAAAAGTCTAATTTTAATTCTCGGTCATCTAACAAATAGAATTTTAAAAAGCCTTACTTAGAAGTAAGGCTTTTTTTATTTTATTAGCAATTAAGCAAATACATATTTGTTATAGACTTAATCTAATGGAATAACTTGCACACTATCATCTTTATAAAGCCCTTCCGATTGTGATGGGATAACCACAAGTCCGTCAGCTAAAAGAAGCGTGCGCAGTAAACCACTCTTGCCAAGAACAGGCACTGCAGAGTAAGTGTTGTCTTCATTTTCAACAAGCTGTACTCTGCAAAAATCTTCTCTACCTGGTTTTGAAGGGATATTTCTTGTGAGCCTTGCAGTAAATGCAGCATGGGGGCTAGAAAAAGCTTTTGTATTACCAGCTAAATGTTCAATAAATGGCATAATAAGAACAAGCATTACAACATGCGCGCTTGCAATTTGCCCAGGCAAACCAACAATAGGTGTTTCTTTTCCGTTTACAGTGCTTGATGCTAAAATAGTAGGTTTTCCAGGGCTAATATTAATACCGTGTGCTAAAATTTTTGTGTTTTCAAGAGCTTCTAAAACTTCAATGGTTAAATCTCGCATTCCAATAGAACTGCCACCAGATAAAAGAATAAGATCATTCTCTTTTAAGGCAGTTTGAACAGTTGATAGAAGAAGTGCGTGATTATCAGGCACTATGCCGTAAGAATGAACAACAGCACCAGCTTTTTTGGCAAGAATACTAAGCGCATGCGAGTTCACATCCCGCACCTGCCCAATTACAGGCTTTTCTGTGTAGGGGATTAATTCATCCCCTGTGGAAATAATCCCAACACGTACTTTTTTATGCACAGGAAGTGTACGCAAACCAAGTGCTGCTGCCAAACCAATCTCTTGTGCTCGAATTTTTTGCGAACAAAAAAGCACAGGACTGCCTTCTTTTGCATCTTCACCCACTTGCATAACATTCTCAAAAGGCGCTGAGGCCTTATATATTTCAATGGTCTCTGTACCATCTTCTTTCACAAAATTTTGCGTCTGCTCAACCATAACAACCGCATTTGCCCCGTGTGGTAAAACTCCACCTGTTGGAATCCATAGACAATTATTCATAGTAAGCGGAGCATCATAAGGTTTTTCAATGGAAATTTCGCCAATTTTTTCAAGATAGGCAGGATTATGCTCTGTTGCACCAAAGGTATTTTGAGCAATAACAGCATATCCGTCCATACAACTGCGAGCAGCTAAAGGGAGATTTTCTGGCGAGAGTACATCTTTTGAAAGGTAGGTATTATAGGCGACATCAAGAGGATACTCCTCATGGTCTGTGGCTGGGAATGTTTCTAAGAGTTTTATATACTCTTTTTTATCGAGGGGGGTGAAAAAGAAGTGTTGCATATTTTTTCTTTTGCTCACGTTTTATAAATTAAAACTAGTGTAAATTAAAGCTTTATAAATTAAAGCTTTATAAATTAAAGCTTTAAAATTTATTTTTGAGAGGTATTTAGTATATCTCACAAATTACCATATCATATGTAAAAAAGAACATATTACAAGCTGACACATTTTGCAAAGAATTAGATTGTAAAAATAAGCATATTTCAAAAGAGCATATTTTACAAAACAGCATATTTTCTAAGTGAGTAGATTTTAAAATAACCACATTTTGTAAAATGTCATATTTTATAAACTATTAAACCTAGTAAATTTGCATATCTTACAAAATATTAACCAAATAGTTAGAGAGTTGTTAAATTTATGAACATGCACATTAAATAACTAGATATGTCTCTGGTATGAGTACCATACATACACACTATTTTAAATTCTAGCTCAAATAATTTCTTCTTCTTCTTCTTCTTCTTCTTCTTCTTCTTCTTTATAAAACTATTAGTTAGAATTTCTTTTATAAAAAAGACGAACTATCAATACTTGCAAATGCATTATGGTTATGAATAGATTCAATGCTTTCAACGCTCAGTGTAAAAGAGTGTATTTCTTTTAGTTTATGAATTTCTTGCGCAAGGTTTCTTGCTACATCTTCTACAAAAGTAGGGTTATCGTAAGCTTGTTCTGTGATACATTTTTCATCTTCTCTTTTTAGTAAGGTGTAGATAGGAGAAGATGCAGTATTTTCGGCAATTTTTATAAGCTTTTCAAAATGGATATGCTCATTTATAGTTACCGATAAGTCTATAAAAGCTCTTTGACTGTGCGCACCATATTGGCTAATGGCTTTAGAGCAAGGACAAAGTGTCATAACAGGAATTTTTAGCGTGTAGGAGTAACTATGCTTGTTTTCATTAATTTGATAGGTGAGCTTACATGAGTAACTAACGGGCGCTATTTTTTGTGTATGAGGTGATTTTTTTTCAATAAAATAAGGAAAATCGAAAGAAATATAAGCATTTTTTGCATCTAAGCGGATAAGCAGATTTTCTGCTATATTTTTAAGAGTATCTTGTTCAATTTTCTCGCACGAGCTAAGAATAGACTCAATAAGTCTGCTCATATGCGTACCTTTATGATTCTCATCTAAAGATGTAGCAACGCTTATATTTGCAATAGTATGTTGCAAATCAGTGTTTTCTTGCACAATAGCAATGGGTAAGATTAAATCGTTTATGCCAACTTTTTTTAGAGAAAGAGCGTAGGTTGGCTGAGTGTTTTGCATATCTATCATAATTAAAATAATCCCTTTAAAAATAATCCCTTTAAAAACGCACTTAAACTAGGACTTTAAAACTAGCGACTTTACAATTATTCGCTTTAAAATTAGCAACTTTAAAACTAGCCATTAAAACTAGCCATGTTAAAAATACGAGCGTTAAGAATCAGAGCTTGTGAGAATAAGTTGCCCGTGCTTAACGCCTTTTGTGGATATAATTTGTGCGCTTACTTTTTTGATAATATCTGCATTTCCTTTTAGTACAAGTACTTCAAGGCAGTTATCATGGTCTAAATGAACATGCAGTGTTGAGGACACTATATGATGAATATCGTGCTGGATAGATGTTATTTTTTTAGCAAGAGAACTTTCGTGATGGTTGTACATAATGGTGAGTGTTCCAGCAACTTCACCTTGAGAATTCTCGCATTTTTTTTGAATAAGAGCCGCACGAATAAGATCACGTAGTGCTTCAGAACGATTGTTATAGCACTGGTCTTTGCAGTATGTGTCAAATTCATCTAAAAGTGTTTGGTCAAGAGAAACTCCAAACCGTGTAAGTTTTGTCATAGCAATCCTTTCTGTGGATTATAGTAGGTAAAAATATTTTATATAAGTGAGAAAATATATATTTAAAGTAGAATGTACGTTTCAAAACGAAAAATAATTTTAATGTATACATAATTTAGCGGTTGAAAATAAGCTTTAAAATAAAAAAGTTCGATGTCAAATATGCTACACTAAAGTAGAAAAACAAGCTAAAAAAGTAAGACTCTAAGTAGAGTAAGTTTTAAATTTTATATGAGCAAAATATTTTTATTACTATATTCAGACAGATTTTTTATTTTATTTACTATCTTGCCCTTGCTTATGCTAGCATTAATTCTATTATGATTTATAACCAAGTTAATTGTTCTATGACTATTTATATAAGCTCTTTTAAGCTTTTTTTTAAGCACCGCAGATGCACGGTTTGATTTTGTGATTCAAAAGCAATTTTTTCCGTACAGATAGTTGATACCTGCCAGCCAGTATTTTGAAAATCTTCCCAAACAGGACGAGAAATAGAGCGAGCAGCTTCGCCAATAATAACAGATCCATCAGGCTTTAGCATGGTTTTAAATAGATTTTCTAAGACAGGGAAAAAACGTTTTTCATAAAAGATATCTCCTGCCCAAATAAAATCGAAACTATAAGGCAAAAAGGCAGGTTGTCTCCAGTCCATACATATAATAAGGGGTGGCGATAAAATTTTGTGTGCAGAGTGAATACTATTTTCTCTTGTAAAATCACATGCTTTTTGCTCATAATCAAAAGCTATGATATTTGCACCAACACTTGCTCCAATAAGGCTAGTAAGCCCAAGCCCGCAACCTACATCTAGGCAAGTTTTATTTTGTAACTGCGTTTTATTTTGTAAAATCCATTTACCAAGCAAAATGCTCGCAGGCCAAATTTCTGCCCAGTAAGGAATTCTTTCATCTTCAATAAACTCTTCCTGTGTCATATTTTCCCAAAGACTTTCAAGATCCTCTTCACGAAAAATATCCCAAGTTGTATCTTCAATGTTTATAGTAAGTTTTTTTTGCATGTAGTGATGATTCTATTAGTAAATAAAAAGCATAATTAAAAAAAACATAATTACATAGGACTCAATATTTTTCAAGATAAGTTTTTTGACTAAATAAACATTCAGTTTTGGACTAAATAAGCGCTCAATTTTTGAACTAACTAGGCACTCAATTTTAGTACTAAATAGGATCGAAACTTTCGGAGCAAATAAACATTCAGTTTTGAAGCAAATAAACATTCAGTTTTGAAGCAAATAAGCGTTCAATTTTTGAACTAACTAGCTACTGAAATTTTGACGCGAAAAGAATAATAAAGCAGTTCTATTTGCAAAAAATTATATAAAGATTATATTATGATAAATGGAAAATTTTTATTGTGGGAAAAGAGCTTATTAGATATGGTAAAAAAATTAATATGCAGAATTTTTTGATTTTTTTAGTGTAAACAGTAAAAAAAAGAAATATCTACAAGATAATTTAATATGTAGTAATAATCATAATAATGATACTGGAGGTTTTGTGTTAGATTTATCTGGCATAATTGGGAAAAGTGAAGCGCTAACGTCTGTATACAGTGTGCTTGAAAAAGTAGCACCAACAGATAGTACCGTTCTTGTAACAGGCGATTCAGGTACAGGTAAAGAACTTCTTGTGCGAGCATTGCACCGAAATAGCAAAAGAAAAGGGAAGCCATTTGTCGCAATAAATTGTGGTGCTATTCCAAGAGAACTTTTAGAATCAGAGCTTTTTGGGCACGAGAAAGGCGCCTTTACGCACGCTATTAGAACTCGTGCTGGCAGGTTCGAGCTAGCAGATGGCGGTACAATATTTTTAGACGAAATAGGCGAGATGGACTTATCCTTGCAGGTAAAAATTCTACGAGTACTACAAGAGAGAGAATTTGAGAAAGTTGGAGGCACACGCTCGCAGTCAGTTGATGTCAGAATAGTGGCAGCAACAAACAGAGATTTAGAAAAAGAGGTAGCAGCAGGAAGGTTTCGAGAAGATTTATTTTACAGATTAAATGTTATTCCTATGCATTTGCCTGCACTAAAAGAACGTGGGGAAGATGTACTATTACTAGCTTCTACGTTTTTAAAACGTTTTTCTGAACTGCAAGAAAGAGAATTAGAATTGACTCCTGAAGTAAATGGCATGCTTCTTGCTTATACTTGGGCAGGGAACGTGAGAGAGTTAGAAAACTTAATGGAGCGCCTTTCAATACTATGTGATGGCAAAAAAGTTCTACCAGAAGATTTACCTCCTAAAATATGGGAAGTGGTCGGTAAGCAAAAGCCAGTAGTACAGAAAACAGCAAGCGTAAGTAATCAAGATTTTCGCCTCCCTCGAATAGAGGACTTAAAAGGTCGCTCTATGAAGGATTTTTTTGAAGAGTTAGAAGAGGCAATGATCCTTGAAGCACTCAAGCAGAGTAATGGTGTCAAAAACATGGCAGCAGAGCTTTTAGGGGTCAAACGAACAACGCTTATCGAGAAAATGAAAAAGCGTAATCTTTAAAAAAGCATCTATTTAAAAGTAGAGCTTACGTTAGGTGACAATATGAACACAAATAGCAAAAACTTTTTCTTCACAACTATAACAAGCGCAATATTCTTGTTATTTATGACTACAGAATCTTTTGGGTCTCTTTTAGAGGTTCGAGAAAATGCTGGAGTAGATGTTGTTAATCTTTACTTAGATGAAAGTAAGGGAAAAGATTATCGAGTACGTCGTTTATCAAAAACAGAACTCATTATCGAACAACGCAACAATGCCGCTGAGAAAATTACAACAGTTAAGCCAATTATTTCAGGGCAATTTGTAGAAAGCGCAAAAACTATAAATGGTGCAATTCATTTAACCTTGAAGGATTCAGCATTTGGCTTTATAGCAATTCCTTCAAATTCTGATGTGCTTGAAATTAAAATATTTAAAGATGAAATAGGCAGCATGTGGGACGCAAGTTTAGTAAAAGCACGCCCTAAAGTAGCAGTTGCAAAAGCACCTACTCCTAAAGCAGTAGCAGTTGCAAAAGCTCCTACTCCTAAAGCAGTAGTACTTGCAAAACCAGCTCCTAAGGTACTTGTTGAGCCTCAAATAGTGCAAGCACCAGAATTACCAGAAGAGTTAAGTGTTGAAGAAGCACTGGGTTTAGAAGATGTTCAAGTAGCAGAAATGCCTGTGATAACACAAGAAATACCAGAAATTGCACCGCTTGAAGTTGCAGAAAAAGCAGAAAATGATAACTTCCGTTCCCTAGCAGATTTGCAACAACTAAAAAATGATATATCAAAAGATATGCCACTAAATGTTGAAGCACCAAAAGTAGCACAAGCGCCAAAGGTAGCGCAAGTATTGCCAACTACAGAAATTGCAGGAATAAATAAAGATTTAGTAAATTCTCCTGCTGAAGTTGCAGCTCTTCCAAATCTTGAACAGGCAGTAAGTAATTTGCCAAAAGCAGGACAAGTTTTTGCAGAACCGCATAAAATAAGAACAGCAATACAACTTGTAGGGCCAGAAGATGCACAACCAATGTTTACAACAAGTGCAACTGAGAAAGTAAATGTTAACGGAATGCGTCCATCAAAACAGTTTGTTCGCCATCCAATACAATATGTAATGGGACCAAATGGGACTCCTAATTCAGACTTAGCACGAGAGTTCAATAAGAATAAAAATTATTTAAAAGAAAAAATAGTACCTGTTAGTACTCCAGCGGTAGATTCATATCAAGATGATAATGGTGCAGCAAAGATAGTGCCTGCAAGTGCAATCATTCAGAGTGAAAATAGCAGTGGGGGTATAGATGAGGGCTTCGATACAGATGTGGTTGGTGCGCCAACCACATCTGCTATTGGCGCACCTAAAACTGAATTAGATAAAGCACCAATAGAAGAGGCAGCGGGTGTGGCTACAGAAAAAAATGTGGAAGATACAAACAAAATTTTAAAATCAGAAGTGCCAACGCCAGCAACAACAGAAGAAGCTCAAGAAGAGCTTACAGACGTTGTAGAAGCTGCACCAAAACTAGACGCAAATGGCATAGTTATCCCCACAAAAGAATATTTCACTGAACAATTTTTTATTGCTCAAGATCATTTACAAAATGCAGAATTTGAAGAAGCTGAAGCCATTTTAAGCCCAATTGCTTATAACCCGTATACACCAGATGATATGCGCGAACAAGTTCTATACGCTTTAGCTGACCTTAATATGCATTTTAGTAAAGACGATTTAGAAGCTAATTATAATAAAGTAGCAGATAGTTTTAAAAAAGCAATCAATTCTAATCCAGACTCTGCAAGGGTCCCTCATGGATTGCTTAATTTAGGTTTACTCAATTTACGTGTAGGCAATATGCCAGAAGCAGAGGCTTATTTTTCTCTTTTACGAAAAAAATATCCAAATAACGAATACTTGCCTTATATAGATTTTTACCGTGGGGAATATTATCACTCACAAGGTGATTATAAAACAGCCGCAGAGAATCTGCAAAAAGTTTTAGAAACGAGTCCAGAGTTAGGAGAAATAAAAGAAGCAGCATACTTGTTAGCAGATTCATTAAATAAAATGGGTTTTGATGAACAGGCGTATCTTGTTGCCGATTATATGTATAAACGCTGGGCAGAATATCCAATAGAAAACCCACAATTTATGCTTCTTTATGCTGATATTTTAGCATTAAATGGGCAGACAGTAGGTGCAAAAGATGCCTATTGGAACTATTATAACTTAAATCCAGCGGTTGAAAATGCAGATAAAGTTCTTGCTCGTGTAGGAGATTTACTACTCAAACAAGGTGAAAAAGTAGCAGCTAAAAAAATATACGATAAAATCATACAAGATTTTCCTGAGAGAGAAGGGGCACTTATTGCTAAAATCCGTTTAGCAGAAGAAGGTATTTACGATGATCCAACTTTTGTTGACATGCGAGAAATATTTTCACGTCCATATAATGCGTATCCTGAAAGAGTATATAAAGAAATAATAGAAGAACATCCAGATTCTCCCCTTGCGCCAGTTGCGCAGTTAAAACTTGCCATGTGGTATTACTGGAGTAATAATTACGAGAATGCACTTGTTACCGCAAAAGAATTTGAAGAAAAGTATCCAGAAAGTCCATTTTTAGAAAAAGCAAGACTCTTAGGTGAGAGAAGTTTTATGCTTGCGGTACCTAAGCTTGCAAAAGATGGTAATTTTGCCCAAGTAATTAAATTTTGGGAAGATTATGGGTTTAATGATAAAGAAAATGTTAATATAACAGATGATGCACGTTTAAGCGTTGCATATAGCTACTGGCAATTAGGCAACCGAGACGCGAGCTATGAAATAATAGAACCATATTTACAAGCAGAGCAAAAGGGCGTTTCATCAGAAACAGCTTTAATTCTTGCAATTAACTTACTTGTAGAAGAAAGAGCATGGACACGTATTGATGAGCTAGTTGATATGGTAAAAAGCAATTGGCAAATAACTCCAGCTCAAGAGATGCAAATAGTTTATGCACGAGCCATGGCGCTTGAGAATATTGGTGAGCGAGAAAGAAGTTTAGAACTTTGGCGTGATATAGCCGCAAATGTAAATGCAGATCCACTTTCTAGAGGATATGGAATGTATTATTTAGCGCAAGATGCGGTAGCTCAAGGAGATGTTCAGCGGCAGTTTGCATTATCACAAGAAGCCTTGCGATTACTACTCGGTAATA
>CAMQUX010000009.1 GCA_947037905.1 uncultured Desulfovibrionaceae bacterium
TGCCATGGGGGCAAAATTCTCTATTTTCTTCTATTTGCAACCACGCATCTATTAATGAGAGCGCCTCTTGCTCTGAAAGTGCCGTACCTGCTTTTACCGCATTTTTGCAAGAGTGTAAAATCCATAATTCCTCTAAACTTTGTCCTTTATCTTCAAGAGCTGCCAAGAAGTATTTTTTAGCCTCTGCAACGCTAAGCGCTGGAGGTATTGCTTCTATTATGATTTGACTTGCATCTTTTGTAAACACATAACCAAAACTTTTAAGCGCCTCTGATTTATGCTCAAGCATCATCATTTGCTCTTCATCTTGTATATCTAAAAGCAAAGGATTTATAAGTTTTTGCGCCTGTGATTTTGTTCGTTCTTTTTGTTTTATTGTGTACAAAACTTGCTCGTGTGCTGCGTGCTGATCGAGTATCCATAAGGATTCTTTGTATTTTAAAAGTAAATAGGTGCACGCTATTTGCCCAAGATACTGAATATTATTTTCTTTTATATGCGAAAACTCTTCGTCATGACTTGCGCTATGGATATCTACAGTATTACTATCTGCCAAAAAAATATTGCTATTGTCATTGCTATCGCTACTATAAGCAGAGATATGTGCAGTATGAGCTGTATTTGTTTGAGAGTGAGCCTCATTTATATTTGTATGAATACTATCGTTCGTGTTTGAGTGGGTTTCTGTATTATTTAATGCAGCAGAATGAGTATTTTCTGCGAGGCTAATATGGTCAAAATTATGTTTATATTGTGAGTTCTGAGCATTGTCTTGTGGCGCTTTATTATTTAGAAAAACCGCATCTATTTCTTGCGCTGCATTTTGCATAAGCGCATCGAGCTCGTTATGGGATACATCACTACCTTGATAATCGTGCAAACTTTGCGCAGGTTTTGAAAAGAAATCTTGCTTGGTAAAAACTTTTTCATTGCGGGCAGATAAATAATTTTCTTGCGAAGAAAGTGCATTATGGTTGGTGCAGTCTTTGAGAGTATGTTGAGTAGATCCTGAAACATGTAAATCTTTATTATAGCTTGGCAGTGTCGGTTTTGATTGTATAGCAAGTGTCAGCGCTCTATGAATAGTAGAGAAAATAGCTGCTTCTTGCCTAAAACGTACTTCTTTTTTTGCAGGATGCACGTTTACGTCCACTTCTTGTGCTGGGATATCTAAAAAAATAATCGCTTGTGGATATTCCCGACTAATAATATGCCCTTTATATGCTTGTCTCACAGCGCTTAATAGTACTTTGTCTTGTATTGGTCTTTTGTTAACGTAAAAAAGGAGTCTGTCTGCTCTTGCTCGTGTAAATCCTGGGTTACTTGTAAATCCTGAGACTTTATAGCCTTGATTTTCATACTCAAGGGGAGACATTTGAGCGTTTAAGTCTGTAACTTTCCAAATACTTTCAAGACGAGTTAAGAGATTTTGCTTTGGTGTGAAATGAAAAGCTTGTTTGCTATCTATAATGAGTGAGAAAGTTTTATCCGCATGGGCAAGAGCGATACGTGCAAAAGCATCGAAGCATTTTTTTGATTCTGTTGCGGTTGTTTTCATAAATTTTAATCTGGCAGGGATTGTAGAAAAAAGATTACGTATTTCTATTTGCGTGCCTTCTTTGCAGCTACTATCTGTAATTTGTGCAGTATCACCAAAAGAGACAGAGATATTCGCTCCAGATTCTTGATCTTTTGGGCAGGAATCTATAGAAAAAGAAGAAACAGAAGCAATACTTGCGAGCGCTTCGCCTCTAAATCCAAAACTTGCGATTTGCTCTAAAGAGTTTATATCAGTAAGTTTACTAGTGGCATGGCGAGTTACAGCGAGTAGGAGTTCATCTTTTGGAATTCCTAAACCGTTATCATGCACACTAAGAAGGGTAAATCCACCTTGGCTTAGGCGCACTTCTATTTGATTAGCATTTGCATCGAGACTATTTTCAACAAGCTCTTTTATGATACTTGCAGGGTTTTCAACAACCTCACCAGCTGCTATTTGATTTTGTACTGTAGCCGTTAAGAGGCTTATTTTTTTTCTTTGGTTCATAAGTGTATAGTTTTTTTTAAAGGTAAGAGTTTTTTTAAGAAGAGCTGATGGCTATTCGTTTAAGAATATAGCGAGTTTTTTGTAAAAAGAAAAGGCAATAATACGTGTTTTTCTAACTGCTTTATGAGAATTTTTAAACTAGAAGCTTTAAGTATAAGATTTGAGCATATTGTTTGCTGATACTAAGTATTCGATAAGTAGGGTAGTATTTTTTTTTGATACTATATTTGGGGATAAATTGCTTTTGCACTTTTATCTTTCTTGGTTTATAAGAAGAATAAGGTAGGAATTTTATGGAAGCAAGTTATCGTTTTTTCACTAATACTGCATGTCAATATTTCCCATGCCATAAGTCTCCTTCTGCTGAAAAGTTTAACTGCCTTTTTTGTTTTTGCCCTCTTTATTTTTTAGAAGAGTGCGGTGGTAATTTTAAATTTCATAAGCACATAAAAGACTGCTCTGATTGTAGCATTCCACATACTATTGAGGGCTATGATTTTATTATCAAAAAAATTAAATGCGCTCTTGAAGAAAAATAAAAAAATTAAAGAATAAGAAAAATAAAAAAGTAAAATAAAAAAGGAGCCTCTTTTGTTCAATCTCTCTTTAGGTATTATCCCTTATTCTTTTACTTTAGTCTTTATTCTTGTATCTTTTTTTTCGCCTTTTCAAAATTTGTCAGAAACATTTTTGCAAAATATATTCTTTAGTCTTTTAGTGTGTGTTACTTTTATTGTTTCTTTGAAAAAAGAAACACCTCTTGCTCCGTATAAACTTACTCTTCTTGCTATTGTTTTTTTGAGTATTTTTTCTCTTTTTTCGCTCACGACTAGTTCTTTTAGCGAATATATAAACCAATGGCCAAGTGCTTTTTTGCCTTTTTTCCTCTTGCTTTTTTCTCTTTTATTCGCACATACTTTCAAAAAACCAAAGTCCTCACAAATTATATTACATGGAGCATTTTTAGGAGCGTTTCTTTTTTTGCATAAAATACTTCCAATTTTATTCCCGCAAGTTTTCTTTTTTTTCCCAGATAACTCTTTTTATTCTCCTTTGCGTGAATATATTAATATGTATCTATTACTTAATTTTTTTGTATGCATTCAAAATCCAGAGAAAAAATGCTCGCATACACTCTGCTTTTTAAGCATAAGTTTAGGTCTTTTTATTCTTGCTAATTATATTATTCTCTACGTGGCACTTTTTACTTTACTCTTTTCTTTTCAGCCACGAGCAGTTAAAAATACCTATTTTTTTACGTTATCCACGATAATTTCAAGCGTAATGCTTGTTGTTGCTTTAATTTTGTCTATTATAGTCGCTTTGCAATTATATCCTAATACAGCTGTGTATGCTCAGTTGCAATGGCAAGTTGCCTTTTCTTTTTTGAGCGAATTTCCTATTATTTTACTTATATCTAGCTTTGCAAGCTCTCTTGCTTTTTCCTCTGTGGAAATATTTCTTCTTGGTTATCCGCCAAATGCATCTTTTTTAGCTACCGATGTTTTTGTGGTGTCGTGGATAAAACTTCTTTTCTCTTTTGGTGTGTTTGGCATTCTGTTTTTTATTTTTATTTATATAGCATATATCATAAAAAGGTTTTCTCTTTATAGTCTATATGTTTTTCTTATTATTTGTTATTTGGGAATATTTAGTGAACTTTTTTTTGAACCATTACTTTTTATTTGTTTCAATATCTTGTTTTTTCAACAAGAAACTGATGCATAAAATTGAAAAAAAAGGTTAGCTTATTTTTTAATTTTCCTGTATAAATAATACTTCATTCTTTTAAATTATTTGGAGTCATTTTAATGAAAAAAAGTTCTTCTCTCCTTTTCTTTTTATTTTTTCTTGTTTCATGTTCAGGAGAAAAACCAATAGCTGTGATTGATTATGCAGAAATTTTAAATGTTGCCCCAGTGGCGCAAAGTGCAGTAGTGCATCTTACTGAATTTCAAAAAGAAATAATGAAACAAGTAGAAGCTGCTCAAATAGAGTCTAAAAACTCAGCACTATCTAAAGAGCTACAGCAACAACTATTAGAATATCAAACACTCTTAGCCAAAGAACATGCTCGTGTTGAAAAATTAATCAACGAGACCTTGCAAAGGACTCTTACAGATTTACGGGTAGAGAAAGGCTTAGGCGCAATTTTAGATAAAGGTATTGTTGTTTCTATAGACAAAGCTGCTGATATTACTGATGAAGCTCTTGAAAGAATTGGGAAAATTACTATTGATTTCTCAGAAAATGGATATAAAATTTTGCCGATATATAAAGTAAATCCAACTGATAATGCGAACGATAACCTTGAAGAGGATATTGAAGCGCAATAAATGTAATTTAGTAATACGAACACTTTTTCTCGTTAGCTTGTAATAAAAATGTATAGATTTTTTAGATGGGGCATGAGATACAACTAAAGAGATATGTGTAAATATATCTCTTTAGTTGTATTGATGAGTTTTTTAAATTTATAATTAAGGCTATAAGTAGCTTTGTAAAATTTAAGGAGAAAGTTAAATGAAAGACATAGAAGCATTTTTGGGCAAATGGCAAGCAGATAATCTACACATAAAAGAAATTTTTCTACAAATAGTAGCGTTATTAGATACTATGGAAAATATAACACTCATTCCTTTAATACGAGAAAATGTTTCAGTATCAATTCGTGCAAAACATAATGCACAAACAGAGCGTTCAGCTTTTGCGTTTATTGATATAATTGACGACGAGCCAAAAAATAGATGGCTTTCTGTTTGCTTTTATGAAGATATGATCACAGACGCTGATAGTTTAGGCGATCTTGTTCCAGGTGGTTTATCTGGCGAGGATGGTTATTGCTTTGATGTTTCTGAAGCAGATGAAGCACCATATGTGCTTGCTCGTATTCAAGAAGCATATGAGAATGCAGAAAAAATATAATTATAAATAATTATAAATAAGAGAAAAATACTACTGTAGATCATTATGCAGCTTATATATCAATAACTGTATTGAATGAATATTTTGAGAGTTTATTTCTTGCAGAAAAAACAGAGTGTATAGGATTTGATTTTTTGGAAGACCGTTCCAAAACCGTGATTTTTATTTGAAACAATCAAAATATAAGGTGCCTGTATGAAAAAAACACAATATCTTTCTCTGCTTTTAATGTTCACATTGCTATTTGTCGTAAATTCTGTTGCTTTTGCAGAAAATTCTTTAAAAAGTATTAAAGAACGAGGATATATTCTAGTAGGTACTAATCCTGAATATCCACCGTTTGAGCTTATTAATGAAAAAGGAAAACTTGTAGGTTTTGATATAGACCTTTTTGAGGCCATGGCAAAAGAAATTGGAATTAAAGTAAAATGGCATCAGCTTGGTTTTGAAACAATAATTGGAGCATTAAAGTCTACTCAAATAGATGCAGCAATATCAGGACTTTCTGTGACAGAAGAACGCAGAAAACATGTTGAGTTTTCTGATCCGTATTATCTGTCAGGACAAGTTGTTGTTGTGCTTGAAGAATCTCCTTTAAAATCTCTAAAAGAACTAAAAGGAAAAAGAGCAAGTGCTGGGATTGGAACAATAGGTGCGTATGCTGCAGAGAAAATTGATGGGGTGACTGTAATAACACCAGAATCAAACGCTCTTGCTTTTATGATGCTTCGTAATAATTCTGCAGATGTTGTTGTGGCAGATATTCCTGTTGCTGATGCGTATATACGCCGTGGTGGTTTTCGTCAACTTGGTAAACCTTTGAGCTTTGAAGAAATTGCAATAGGATTTACTAAAGGAAATACTGAACTAGCAAAAGCTTTTAATGTGGCACTTGCCAAGGTAAAAGCCGATGGTACCTATGAAAAACTGTTAATAAAATGGAAAATAATATCAAAATAATGATACTCAGCAGAAATTTTTTTGCACGAAAACTCTCTTAAAAAAGGTCTTAAACCAAAATGTTTGAAAGTATTTGGACAAGCAAAAGTTTGCTCCTACAAGGAGCCTTTGTTACTGTTTATATAACATTCTTTTCTATGAGTTTAGGCTTATTTTTAGGAACGTTTGCAGGTATAGGCAGGGTTTCACATAATAAATTAGTACGAGCTGGTTCTAATACGTATATTCAAATTATTCGTGGCACACCAATGCTTTTGCAAATCTATTTTTTCTTTTTTGGGCTACCAGAAATACTCCATGCAATTTTAGGTTACAGAATGCCTGTAAATGCTCTTGTACTTGGAATAATTGCTCTAGGGCTTAACTCTGGTGCGTATATTGGTGAAATTATTCGTGCTGGTATCGAATCTATAGATAAAGGACAGGTAGAAGCGGCTCGTGCTATTGGTCTTAACCACCGTGCAGCTATGAGGTATGTTATTCTCCCGCAAGCCTTACGCAGGATGATTCCTCCTCTTGGGAATGAATTTATTGTTCTCTTAAAAGATTCTTCTCTTATTTCCGCTATAGGTGTTGCAGAGCTTATGTTTAATGCAAAAACACTTGGCGCAAGAGCCTATGATTATACCCCTTATTTAGTAGGTGCTGGTATTATTTATCTCACTCTGACATTTATATTTTCTCAAGCACTTAGTATCGTTGAAAAAAAAATGCGCCTTGTATAAAAATATGAGGAATATATTTTTTTGAGATTTTCTTGACAAGTGCGAATGAAAGTAGTAATTTTTCCTAAATATTAGGAGATTATATGCAAGAAACAATAGAATATCGTCCATCAAAGCAACGGAAAGTGATTTTAGATGTACTTTCAAAGGTCACAAGTCATCCAACAGCAGATGAAATTTACTCTATGGCACGCAAACATATGCCTAATATTAGCCTTGGGACTGTGTATAGAAATTTAGGAACACTCTCTTCCATGGGTATAATATTAAAACTTGGTGTGCCAGGGAAACAAAAAAGATTTGATGCAAAAACAGATCCGCATGCGCATATTTCATGTAAAATTTGTGGAAAGGTGGAAGATTTGCCAGATGAAATTCCTTTGGATGTAGTGCTTCCAAAAAATATGCTTAATTATAAAATATCACATTATGAAATGAGCTATGTTGGGGAATGCTTTGAGTGCCAACAGTTAAAATAAAATAATAGTAAATCCATATTTTTTTATATAGATAGTTTAGAAAGGAGTTTCTGATGAAAAATGAAATAGGTCAATATTATAAATGTGATATGTGTGGCAATATTGTGCTTGTAATGCATGCAGGTAGCGCACCACTTACTTGTTGCGGTAAAAACATGATGCTTTTAGAAGAAAGCGTTACAGATGCAGCAGTAGAAAAACATATTCCAGTATTAGAAAGTACAGAAAAAGGTTATGATGTTAAAGTTGGTAGTGTTGCTCATCCTGCAACAGAGGAACATCATATTGAATGGGTAGAGCTGATTATACGAGGCGGTAAACGTCGTGTAATAGAATTTTTAGATAAAACTGAAGATCCTAAAACAAGCTTCTTAGTATGTGATTCCTGTAAAAAACAGGGTGTTACAGCGAGAGAATATTGTAATTTACATGGTCTTTGGAAATCATAATAGTAATTCAAAAGGAGATTTACAATGGAAAAGTATACTTGTGATATTTGTGGTTATGAATATGATCCAAAAACTGGTGATACAGCTAACGATGTTGCTGCAAACACAGCTTTTAAAGATGTTCCTGAATCTTGGGTTTGCCCTATTTGTAATGCAGGAAAAGATAGTTTTTCTGAAGCATAATAATTAAACTATTTACCTTAACAACGAGTAGCAAGCTACTCGTTGTTATTTATACAGTGAGAAAAAGATGAAACCCACAGAAATTAAAAAAGATATTTATTGGTTAGGTGCAGTTGAGTGGAATTTGAAAGATTTTCATAGTTACACTCATTCAGATAAAGGAACCTCATACAATGCATATCTTATTAAAGATGAAAAGAATGTTCTTATAGATTCCCTTGAAAAAGAATATAAAGAGAAACTTTTTTGTGGATTAGCACAAACTCTTAAAGGTGAAAAATTACACTATTTAGTGGTAAATCATATAGAGCCAGATCATGCTGGAGTTCTTACAGAGCTTGTAGAAAAATATCAGCCAGAGAAAATATTTTGTTCCCCAATGGCAGATAAAAATTTAGCAAGTTTTTGTCCTAAAAAAGATACATGGCCAATAGTTGTTACACCAACAGGTACAAATGTATCTATAGGTAAACGCAGCTTAACTTTTGTAGAAGCAAGAATGCTCCACTGGCCAGATAATATGGCAACATATTGTCCTGAAGAAAAAATGCTTTTTTCAAATGATGCTTTTGGGCAAAATTATGCAAGCTCTAAGTGTTATATTGATGAAGTAGGCAGAGAAGTTATTGAGCCAAGCCTTGCACGTTATTATGGAAATATAATTCTTCCTTATTCTGCAATGGTTCTTAAAATTTTACCAGCAATAGCAGCACTTGATATAGATATGATTTGTCCAGCTCATGGGCTTATTTGGCGTGGTGAAGATTGTCAGTACGCTTTAGATAAATATCAAGAATATGCAGAACAAAAGCCAACTAAAAAGGCTGTAATTGTTTATTCAACTATATGGCATACTACTGAAAAAATGGCAGAAGCTATTGCTAGTGGGCTGCATGAGGCTGGTGTTGAAGCAAAAATTATGGATGCTAAAATTTATAATCCCACAGAAATTATGTGTGAGGTAATGAATTCTGGCGGAGTAATATTTGGTGCACCAACGCATAATAATGGGATTCTTCCGCAAATGGGCGGAGTTCTTACGTATTTAAAAGGCTTACGTCCACAAAATAAGTTAGGCTTCTGTTTTGGTTCTTACGGTTGGAGTGGCGAAAGCATCGCTGTTCTAGAAGAATGGATGCAGAAAATGAATATTGAATCTTTTCCATTAGAAACACCACTTAAAATCCAAAATTCTTCTAACCATGAAATCTTAAAGAAATGTTTAGAAACTGGTAAAGCATTTGGAGAAGAACTCTCTAAACGTGTAGATAGTTTAAAATAGATATATTATTTTGATTTTTAATTATCATAGTGCTAACTATTTTAGATAGCACTATGATAAATTTTTTTTAAATAAAAATAATAATTAACGGATTTTAAAAGAGCAAAAACTTCGTACGAAGTTTAGATAAATGAATAAAAAAGAAGACTGGAAAGTAATTTTCAGTCTTCTTTTTTATTCATTATACTTGTTTTTGATAGTTTATAAGAATTTATAAAAGTTCGTACTTATGTAAAATTATTTATTAATAATACAAAAATTACTTATTCATCATTGTGAGGAATTCTTTGTTACTTTTAGTTCCCTTCATTTTATCTGATAAAAAGTCCATGCTATCAAGTGAGTTCATAGGGGACATGAATTTTCTAAGAATCCAAACTCTATTGAGTGTTTCTTCATCTAAGAGCATATCTTCCTTACGAGTACCTGAACGATGTATATCAATAGCAGGATAAACTCGTCTTTCAGCAAGTTTTCTATCAAGATAAATTTCTTGGTTTCCTGTTCCTTTAAATTCTTCAAAGATAACTTCGTCCATTCGAGAGCCAGTATCAATAAGAGCAGTTGCAATAATTGTTAAGCTTCCGCCGCCTTCAATATTTCTTGCAGCCCCAAAGAAACGTTTTGGTCGTTGCATAGCAGTTGAGTCTAGCCCACCAGTTAAAACTCTTCCTGATGAAGGTGTTACGGCGTTATAGGCACGTCCTAGACGTGTTAATGAGTCTAATAATATAACAACATCTCTTTTTCTTTCAACAAGACGTTTTGCTTTTTCTAAGACCATTTCAGTAACTTGCACATGACGTTGTGGCGATTCATCAAAAGTAGAACTGATAATTTCAGCTTTTACAGTACGTTGCATATCAGTTACTTCTTCTGGGCGCTCATCAATGAGCAGAACAATAAGGTCAACATCAGGATGATTTGCATTAATAGAATTTGCAATAGTTTGTAATAGTATTGTTTTCCCTGTACGAGGAGGTGCAACAAGCAGAGCACGTTGTCCACGCCCAATAGGTGCAATAAGGTCTATAATTCGTGCAGAATAATTATCAGCACCATTTTCCATAGAAAAACGAGAATCAGGATAAATAGGGGTAAGATTATCAAAAAGCACAAGATTTTTAGAATGCTCAGGAGGTTCATAGCCTATTTCACCAACTCGTAGGAGCGCAAAATAACGCTCGCCTTCTTTAGGTGGGCGAATTTGACCAGATATAACATCACCTGTGCGAAGTCCAAAGTGTCTGATTTGTGAAGGAGATACATAGATATCATCAGGTCCTGGCATATAACTATAAAGAGGAGAGCGAAGAAATCCAAATCCATCGGGAAGAATCTCAAGCACACCCTCGCCAAAAATTTGTCCATTTTGCTGCGCACATTTTTGTAGCAGCGCAAAGATAAGTTCCTGTCTACGAAGCCCACTAGGATTTTCTACTTGATAAAAAGCAGCGAGTTCCATAAGTTCAGTAACATTTTTATTTTTTAACTCAGTGAGATTGAGACTGTCAGTTGAACTGGCTGTGTTTTCAGGTGTTTTTTCAGTTTTATTCTGAGTACTTATTGTTTCTTTTTTAGCGGGAATTGGTGTTTCCTCATCTACATTTATTTTTTTTCGACTTTTGTAGACTTTGACAGGAGTTGGTGTTTCATCAGCGTTGTTAGGTGTGTTTTTTGTTGTTGGCACGTGTGTTCTTCTTTGTTTATTTTATATATGTAAGGAATACTGAAAATAAATTATTGGAATAAAGTAGAGTAGTTACAAAAAGGGGATATAAAATCTTTTATGAGTTTAATAAGATATGTAAAATATATATCTTTTTATTATTAGAGTATAACGAAAAAGACAATACTTGGGTATTATTTTTCTTTAGAATTTTTGATAAGAGTTTTTTCTACAAAATCTGCAAGGGTTTTTTTCACGTGGATTCCCTCTTCATCAAGAGCATAGGCAAGTTCTGCACAAATAAGATCAGAAGATTGTTCTAAGAGTCTTTTTTCGCCAAAAGAAAGTTCTTTTTCTTTTCCAATAACAATAAGAGCCTTAAAGACTTGCGCAATAACAGCAATATCACCACTTTTAAGATTCTCAGAGTATTCACGATAACGTCTATTCCAATTCTGTCCACTATGAATTGTAAGAGTAGATTCAGCTAGAAGTTCTTCAAGAATGGCTTCTGCATTAGCTCTATCTGTAATAGTACGGAGCCCGAGAGTCTCTGCATTCTTTAAAGGTACCATGAGTGTCATATTATTAGAAATAATACGAACAATATAAAACTCAATGCTATTGTCTCCAATAGTTTTTGTTTCAATACGTTCAATTTTTCCAACTCCATGAGAAGGATAGACGACTATTTGATCAATTATAAACACATAATACCTCTACCTTAAGTTTATTTTACAGATTTATACCAAAGCTGTTAATAAACTGTATCGCATCTTGCATGTTTTTTCTGCAAGATATTTCAAATCCTTTCCAAGAAGCCTGTAGTAGTTCATTTAGGTGCTCATTTTCTTGTTCAGAAAAATTTCCTAGTACCCAGTTAACAACATCATACTTTTGTTCAGGACGTCCAATACCGATTCTTAATCTTCTATAAGCAGCCGATTGTAAACATTCATCAATAGAGGCTAGTCCATTGTGTCCATTATGTCCTCCGCCTATTTTGAGTTTCATTTTCCCAAATGGTAAATCAAGCTCATCATGTGCGACAAAAACATCTTGAACAGGGATAGAATATTTTTTTACAACCTTTGCGACCGCTGTACCACTTAAATTCATATAAGTGAGGGCTTTTAAAAGAAGATAAGGTTTTTTAGCTATATAAAATTGCCATAGAATATATTGTGGAGATTCAAAAAGTTTCTCAAGTCGCATACTTTTGCGTTCTGCTGCTAGATTGAGAATGAAATCTATACACATAAAGCCAATATTATGGCGTGTATTTACATATTCAGGACCAGGATTTCCAAGTCCGACAAAAATACCCTTATATTCCATAAAGAATAACCAACTTCTATTAAGAATAGCATTTTTTTTTAAAAAAACAAAGAAAAAAGAAATTTTTATTTCTCTAAATAAAAGAGCTTCAACCTAGGCGAAGCTCTTTTGTTTATTTCATAATAAAACAGATATTATTTCTTAGCTGGAGCGTCTTCTTCAGTTTCTGCTGCACCAT
Organism: uncultured Desulfovibrionaceae bacterium; assembly: GCA_947037905.1. Lineage (GTDB taxonomy): Bacteria > Desulfobacterota > Desulfovibrionia > Desulfovibrionales > Desulfovibrionaceae > CAMQUX01. Next base: position 12,236 of record CAMQUX010000009.1, read on the forward strand.
TTAAGAAAATATTAAGCACTACAAAGTTATCATCACTTGCTATGCGTACATTTTTAGGAGGAGTTATTTCAGAAATACGAAGAAGTGTATCGTTATCCATATCAGTAACATCAACTTCAATAAGAGTTGGAATATCTAATGGTTTTGCATAGACATCACAAGCTTCGCGGTATATTTCCATTTTACCACCTTTGGCAACTCCAATAGGTTTTCCAACTATTTTAATAGGCACACGAATTTTGATTTCTTTTTCTAAATCCACACCAAAAAAGTCAACATGCACAACAGAAGATTTGATTGGATCGCTTTTTACACGCCAAACAAGTACTGGTGCAGTTATACCGTTTTCTACTACAAGCTCAAATACTTCGGTTCTACCTACTGTGCGGTAAAGTTTCATGTATTCGATTGCGTTAATAGTAACGGAAACATTTTCGCCTTTTTGATTGTAGAATATAGCTGGGAAATTACCTGTTGCGCGTATGCGTCTTGAAGGTCCTTTACCAAATTCTTCACGTTTTACAGCATTTAGTTTTTTTAAAGTAGCCATGTTGTTTCTCCTTTACATGTTTCCTGGACGCCACATGTTGACGGTCGGAAAATTACCTTTAGATTATTTAAATAATGTACTTACAGAACTTTCTGTATGGACATTATAGATAGCTTGAGCAATAAGATTTGCAACTGAAAGTACTTCAATTTTTTTGCAAGAAATATTTTCTTTAAGCGGTATGGTATCAGTTATAAAAATTTTAGAAAAAACGGATTTTTCTAAGCGCTCAATAGCTGGTCCTGAAAGGACCGCATGAGTTGCACAGGCGATAACGTCAGTTGCACCATTTTTAAGTAATGCTTCTGCTGCTGCGCACATAGTTCCTGCAGTGTCTATCATATCATCAAGAACCACACAGACTTTATTTTCAACATCACCAATAACATTCATTGCTTTTGCTTGGTTTGGTGTTTCTCTTCTTTTATCTACAATTGCGATACTTGCATCGAGTCTTTTAGCATAAGCTCTTGCACGCTCTACACCGCCTGCATCTGGAGATACAATCACGATATCAGAGCAATCATATTGAGTTTTTAAATGATCAAGTAAAATAGGTGCTGCAAAAAGATTATCCACTGGGCAGTTAAAAAATCCTTGAATTTGTCCAGCATGCAGATCCATAGTCATTACACGATCAACACCTGCTGTGCTTATGAAATCTGAAACAAGTTTTGCACTAATAGGAGCACGTGGAACAACTTTTCTATCTTGTCTAGCGTAACCATAGTATGGAATAACCGCAGTAACACGTTCTACACTTGCTCTTTTTAAAGCATCAAGCATAAGACAGAGTTCCATGAGGTTGAAATTTACAGGAGAACAAGTAGGTTGGATAAGAAAAACATCAGCTCCGCGAACATTTCCACCAATTTCTATGCGTATTTCGCCATCGCTAAATTTAGTACAAAGAGTTGGAGTAAGAGAGCATTTTAGTTGTGCGCAGATAGCTTCGCTAAGTGGGATATTTGCAGAACCGCTTAGAATTAACAAATCACCCTTTGGCATAGCTAAAGTCCTTTAAGATGGGGGTAAAAAAAAATGGCAGGGATGGGAGGGCTCGAACCCCCGAATAGCTAGACCAAAACCAGCTGCCTTACCGCTTGGCTACATCCCTGCATGATGATTAATTAAAATCGTTGTAGATATCCTTGAATTTTTTCTTGTGCAAAGCCTTGTTGAGCCTTTTGAGCTTTTTCAAGCGTATCAAAAACACCAAATAGCGCTGCACCTGTCCCACTTAGTGACGCAGAGTTTGCATCGTATTTTTCTAAGAGAGTCTTTTTTAATTCAAGAATTTTTGGATAGAGAGGATATACAATATGTTCAAAATCATTATATATATCTTTCAACCCAAGATTTGTATTTTTATCGAGAACTGTTATTTTTGTCAAGACTTGTTTGGCATTTTTTTCAAAATTATCCCATTTTTTAAACATCTCAGCCGTATTAATAGCTATATTGGGTGGGCAGAGGATAAGGATATATTTATTTTGTAGAGGATTTGCAATTTTTTGTAATTTTTCCCCAATGCCTTCTGCAAGAGCGGCTTGGGTATTTAATAGAAAAAAAGGCACATCAGCTCCGATTTTTGCACCGAGCGCTAAAAGTTTTTTGAGGGAGAGTTTTTTATTCCCAGCAAGATTGTTGAGGTAGAGTAGAGCGCACGCAGCATTCCCCGAACCACCTCCAAGCCCTGCACCTTGCGGGATATTTTTTATAACTGATATATCTAGCGATGGATAGAAATCTGTTTCTTCTCCAAATCTTTTCCATGCTTTATAAATTATATTGTTTTCTTCTGCTCCTAAAACAGATGGGCAATTTAATTTGAAATTCTTTGAACCTTCAAGCACTGTAAATACAATAGTATCTGTTGGTTCTGATAGGCGAATAAAACAAGTCTTTAGCTCATGATAGCCATCTTCACGTGTACCTACTATTTTTAGGTAGCTATTTATTTTTGCGAACGAAACGCAACTTGTAGACAAAATATATTTCCTCTAGTGTAAATTGCAACGCTTATTAGTATAGCTTTTCTAGTTTTGCAATTTCCTCTTGAATGAGTACGGTTACTTGCTCGCTTACATGTTGTTCGATTTGATCTTGTAATTCTTGCAGTGTGCTTTCTAAAAAGAGACCTTGTTTAGTAATAGATTTAATATTCGCATCAGCATTTGTTACTTTTGTTGCACATTCACTAACATGCGTTTTAAGAATCTCTAACTGATTATCGTGAAGTACTAATTGCTCTTCAAGGCTTAAAATCTGTTGTTCTCTGTTAAGTGCTAACTCTTGTTGTTGATTGAGAATAAAATCAAGACTTTCTAATTTATCATCTAGTCCAGCTGGAGTTGTTACTTCTCCACCAGTTATATTTTCAATCTCAAGTAATTTACTTGTAAGCCCTGAGAGGGTTTCTTCAAAAAGACTGGTTCGTTCATTTAGAGCTGCATTCTCTTCTTTTAACAAATTGAGGGTTATTGATAGAGTGTTATCTTCTTTAGTATTTTCTGAAAAACTTTTGAGTTTTTCAAAAACGCTTTCATCTATGTTTGCACTACTGTCTATAAATACTTTAATAAGCTCATCTTGCTGTATAAGTTTTTCTGTAAGTGCTATAATTTTTTCGGTAAAAGCAGGTGGTAGTTCTACATTCGCTTGTGCTGCCTTTAGTTCCTGCTGTTGATTTTCTAAAGAGCTTATTTTTTCTTCAAAGAGTGCGATTTGCTCATTTGTTGCAGAAACATTTTTGTCTATACATGCAGTACTATCCATAAATGCTGTAATAAGGTCATCTTGTTGGAATATTTTTTCTGTAAGTGTTATTATTTTTTCGGTAAACGCAGGTGGTATTTCTGCATTTGCTTTTGCTTCTTTTAGTTCTAACTGTTGAGTTTCTAAAACTTCTATTTTTTCTTCAAAGACTGCTATACGCTCATTAAATGTGCTGTTTTCTTCTGTAGGCGCTTTTTCATTTGCTGGGACAGAATTATCTTCGCTGGCACTTACTTGTGTGTTCTCAATTTTATCTTTCATACTATCGAGTGATTCTGTAAGAGATTTAATAATATCCTCTTGTTGTGACACTTTATCTGCGAGTTCAGCTATTTGCTCATTGTTATTTTCTGAAACTATACCTTCTTGCTGAACAGGGCTGCTATTTTTTTCTAATAGACTTTCAAGTGCAAGCATTTTTTCTTCAAGGAGAACAATTTTTTCTTTTAGGGAGTTATTTTCTTCCCCGAACATATCTACATCAGAGCTGAGGGTATTTTTTTCATCAGCAAAATTTTGTATTTTTTCGACATTTGCTTCTAAATTTTCAAGAGTTGTTGCAAAAGAGTCAATAATTTCTTCTTGCGCACTTATTTTATCTGTAAACTCTATAAATTTTTCATCATAAGAATTTATTTGTTCAAAATCTTCTGTGGAGTCATTTTCTTTTGCAGAAACATTTGGCTGTTCTTCTGCAAATATTTGTATTTTTTCTAAATTTTCTGTTAAATGCTCGAGTGTTGTAGCAAACGCAGAAATAAGTTCTTCTTGGCTTGTTATTTTATTTGTAAGTGTTTCTATTTGTTCGTCATAATCACTTGTGGAGGTGGATATTTCTTTATTGCTATTGTCTTGTAGTAGTTCTTCGAGTTCACGTATTTTATCATTAACAAGTTCAATTTGTACTTGCAATGCTATTGGTTCGTTTTCTTCTGTAAATGCATCCAGATTTGGTAAAAGTGTATTGTTCTCATCATAATCTGTTACTGGGGAAGATACTTTTTTGTCCAAATTTTCTTGTAACTGTTCTTCGAGCGTGTATATTTTATCATTAACGAGCTCAATTTGTGCTTGGAGTGATTCATTTTCTTCTGTAAGTGCATTTATATTTGATAAAACAATGCTACTTTCATCGGAGGCAGTTTGCATTTTTTCTAAATGCTCTCCTAGATTTTCAAAAGTTTCAGCAAAAGCAGAGAGTATTTCTTTTTGGCTAGCCACAGTATCTGCAAGAATTTCTAGCTTTCCATCAGGATCGG
>CAMQUX010000010.1 GCA_947037905.1 uncultured Desulfovibrionaceae bacterium
TGACAAGTACATTTGCAGTACGAGGATATGGCGGTATTGATGTTGCCCTAAATTATTATTTTGAACCTGTAAATACTCCATTATCTATTGAACCTCGAGGTTTTGGCGGTGTTGAATTTCTCATTAAGAAAGAAAGTGGCTCATTTAGTTCTGTTTTTATAGAAGCTGGCGGTGGCAGTGTCATTTCTTTAGGTAATATTCCTTCTGGTGCAAAAATAGGTAGCTCATTTATAAGTCTTGGTGGAAACATTTATTTTTAATAGAATAACTTTGTAGAAAAGAGTTTCATGGCAGAATAAAAATGTCATGGAGATGAAACATAATTATAGAGATAACAAAAAAAGAGAGCTTATTATTTAAGAGGCTCTCTTTTTTTTTGCTAGAATTTGTAAGTCTATGTCATAATGAAAACGCTTTACAAAAGTTCCTTATAAATTTTTTCATAAAAGTTCTTCTCATTCATAAATCCTATAATTCATAAAGCCTATATGTCTTATAAAACTAATATAAATTTAATTTTTAGCGAGCTATAGTAACTATCTGATCTTTTAAAAGAGTATTCTAGTCAGGAGATTTTTATGTTAAAAAAAATAGTATTAGGGCTGTTTCTTATAATTTTAGCACCATCTTTTGCCTTAGCAGACGAGGCAAAACAGACAAAACAGGCAGAAAATACTACAGATACTACAGATACTACAGATGCTACAGATGCTACAGATGCTACAGATACTCTAGATACTCTAGATACTACAGATGCTATGTATGCTAGTGATGCAAAAGTTTTTAGCGGTGTTTCTATTGGAGGCGGTGGAGTTGTCGGAGGCGGTCTTGATGGTTCAGGTTTCTTTGATTTAGGTTTTAATCTATACACCAAGGATTCTTTTTCTGTACGAAATAATATACATATATTTAGTGGTGGTGTTTATACAGAAGATTCTGGTTATGGTGTATTTGGTATAAGAGAGCGCATCACATTAGGGCATACCCATTTTGTAACCAGTGGCTTTGCTGTAAAAATATATGGTGGGGTTGATGTTGGTTTAGGCTATTATGTATCTGATACAAGTCCAAGTACACCACTATATATCGAACCACGAGCTTTTGGCGGGGCTGAATTTTTTTTAAGGAAACAGAAAAGCAAATCAGCGCTCACATTTTTTATGGAAGCAGGCGGAGGCGCTATAATTTCTTTAGGTGATGTGCCTCTTGGTGCAAACGAGAGTAATGCATTCATCAGTGTTGGTGGAAGAATGTATTTTTAATAAAATAATTTTATACGTGCTTGTGAATATTATAGATGAATATAAGTTTAATAATTTGATATAATTGAATAAATATAGAATATGTGCTCTGTTCTTTTAAAAATAGAGAATAAATTATTACTTTTATTTAAAAAAAACACTTGATTTTTCAAGATAAGCTTGTTAATTATCTTCTTTCACGGGCCCGTAGCTCAGCTGGATAGAGTACCTGGCTACGAACCAGTAGGTCGCACGTTCGAATCGTGCCGGGCCCACCACGAAAATTACAGCTCCTTTCATTAGGAGCTTTTTTTTATCAAATATGCTTTAGTAACTTCACTTACACTCATGCAGATTCATACTTACTCATACTCACTCATTTATTCATATTGCATAGCTGTCTATTTTGGTTAAAATAAATGTAATATATCATTGTTTTTAATGATATTATCATATTATTCTAGTAATAACAAAAAAAAATAGTAAAAAATACTATATAAGTTTATTTTAGCGTAAAGTTTTTTTTATATTGCCCGATAAAAATAGAGACGCAATCACTGTATAGTAATTGTGTAGGTTGATTTTTTTGAAAAATAGTTAAATGGTTCTTGTAATCAATCAATGAGCAAAATATATAATTAAAGGAATACACCATGAATTGGCTTAGTAATTTGAAAATCAGGGAAAAAATAATTCTACCAGTAAGTTTTCTTCTAATCGTAGCTTTAGGTTTTATAGTACTTTTAAATCAACATTATACTACTAATATCATAAGCACTTTAGCGGTAAAAGAACTTAACGCTGTTGCAAAAGCTCATGGCGATTCAGTGTCCGACTTTATAGGAGTCGCAGCAACTGCAAGTGAAGAGATGGCATCTGTTGCAAAAACAATGCTTGAAGCGGATGTGCCATTTGCACGTTCATCAGCTGTTGCTTTAGTGCGAGGATTTTTAGAGGTGAATAAAGATTTTGTTGGTGCAGGAACAGCATGGGAAAAAAATGCATTTGATGAAGCAGATAGTACTTCAGTAAATGCAGCAACTTCTGATAGCACAGGGCGATTTATTCCTTATCTAGCAAATGGATTTGGTGGAGAGCCTCTTACAGATATCGATCCAAGTGATTGGTACGGTATCCCTAAAAACGAACACAAACCAGTAGTTATTGATCCATATATGTATAAAGTAATGGGTGAAGATGTACTCATGACAACAGCCGCAGCGCCAGTAATGGTTGATGGCAAGTTTAAAGGTGTTTTCACAATCGATTTAGCTATTGATGTAATTTTAGAACAAATTAATGCGATTAAATTATATGATACAGGTTACGGATTTCTAGTTACTCAAGATGGTTTAATCGTTTCGCATCCACAAAAGGATTTAGTTGCTACTTTTTACGAAGATGTTTCAAAATCTGAAGATAGAAAAAACTCGATGCGCGAAGGAAAAGTCTTTTTTGAATTACGAGATATTTCAGGAAAAGGACTTAATTATTTTATCTATAGTCCTGTAAAATTAGGAAACTCTGGGGATTATTGGTATTTATTGATTATAGTTCCACAAGCAGAGGTCTTAGCAGAATTAAACTCCATTATTTTCTTAGGGGAAGTAGCCTCCGTAGGGGCAATAGCTCTAGTGCTTATTTTGATAGTATACCTAGTAAGCGTATTAATGAAACCATTAAGTATTATGGTTAAAGCAGCAGATAATATAGTGCGCGGTAATATCGAATATAATGTTGATGATGTTAAATTTGCAGGCGAAATGCGTCAATTAAGCCACTCATTTAGAGCGATGATTAATTCATTAGTCGAAAACATTAACAAAGCACAAACTCAAACAGATGCAGCACAACTAAAAGGTGAAGAAGCCCGCATTGCCATGGAAGATGCGTGTAATGCTCAAGCAGAAACAGAAATAAAACGTACAGTTTTACTTGGAACTGCAGGAGAGTTAGAAAAAATAGTAATAATTATAGCCTCTGCTGTAAAAAATATATCAACACAAATCGAGCAAGCCTCGCGTGGGGCACATGAACAGGCTTCTCGTATATCAATGACTGCAACTGCAGTAGAAGAAATGAATGCGAGTCTGGCAGATGTAGCACGAAATGCAACACTGAGTGCAGGGCTTTCTTTAGATACAAAAAATGAAGCAAATGAGGGTGAAAAGCTCACTGCAATAGTAAAAAGTCGCATAAATGATGTGCGAGCAGAGTCTTTAACTCTAAAAGATGATATGAGTAATTTATCACGACATGCGCAAGATATTAATGATATCATGAGTGTTATTTCAGATATAGCAGATCAAACGAACTTACTAGCCCTTAATGCAGCAATTGAAGCAGCAAGAGCGGGTGATGCAGGGCGAGGATTCGCAGTTGTTGCAGATGAAGTACGTAAACTTGCAGAAAAAACAATGGCATCAACCACAGATGTTGGAAACGCTATATACGCCATTCAAGAAAGTTCTAATACAAGCGCACAGCATGTAGATAGTGCGGTAGAGAATATTCAAGAAGTTGCAGTGCTTGCAGAAAAATGTGGAGAAGCTCTTAGCCGTATTGTAATGATGGTAGATAAAAGTACAGATGAGATACAAGCAATAGCTGCAGTAAATGAAGAGCAATCTGCATCTTCAGGAGAAATTGCAGGATCTGTTTCTCAAGTAAATACAATTGCAGAGGAAACTTTGCGAATGATGGGAGAATCTGGACGTGCTGTCGTGTTACTCACACAACAATCACAAGAGCTTTCAAGATTAATTGAACTAATGAAAGAATAACTGTTTAAGCTAAACAAGAATAGATAAATAAAAAGCGAGAATACATTTTGTATTCTCGCTTTTTATTTATCTAACGTATATTTTAACTGTCTTTTTACTTATTGTTTTGTTCGTTCACAGATTGTTTTTTTGTATGCTTTCGTGTGAGGTTATTTTATATACTGTGATGCAATTGTGATTAAATAATCTGATAATGGAAAGATATCATTAGCACAATTGATAGGGTGTTTAATTTCTTTTTTGTTCTCTTCTATCCCTATATATTTTTGAGCTCCATTAAAATACAAACGGCATATACGTTTTGTTATATTGTCATCAATAATAATAGCACAATAATTTTGTGCATCTCTATATTTTATACGACTCACATCGATTGTATTCCTAAGGATAGCTTTTATAGTATAAAAACCGTCTAATTCTTCTTCAGTTGTAATAATTCTTGTTTGTTCAGGAGTATTGGCAGAAGATGCAAAAGTTTCTGTATTCATTGCATTTTTTAGCATATTATTAATACTTTCACTGATAAATTGAGTGATAGCACGTTGGGTTATTTTTGTGAACTGGTCTTTTATTTTGTTTGAGCTTCGACCTTGATATACTTGAGCAATGAAAAATTTTACAAAATCTTCATGCGGGTTAGTTAGTTGTTCTTTAAAACATGATTTTATTTGATTTAAATATTTTAGTTCCTCGGCTGCATCAATGATAGATTCTAAATCAAAAGCATTTTTCGAAAGTTTTTCCACTTCCTTAATAAGAGTTCTATCAATTGCTGTGATATCAAGTACTAAAAATGGTTTTTCATCCATTATGTGTGTTGCATCTAAATCAGTATAAAATTCATAAATGATACCATTTGTGAGTATCCCTATGCGTGCAGATTTAATAGTTGAAAAATATCTACAAAGTTGCCCTGCATGTGTAAGTGATAATTTTTCATTATGTTTTTTGCACTCTATTAAAATTTGGACTTCATTATTTTTTACAATGACATAATCAACTTTTTCATTTTTTCTGCCAGCAGTATCAGCTGTAAATTCTGGAATAACTTCACTTGAATCAAAAATATTATAACCCATAACAGTGTGCAAAAAGGGCATAATTAAAGCTGTTTTTGTTGCTTCCTCTGTTATGAGATGTTCAGCTATTTTAGATAAATCTTTTGTTAAATCTTCTATTTTTTAATTGTTTTTATATTAAGTCATCCGATTAAATATCTACTATATTGTAAACACTTATATTTTAAAATGAAAAGGATATTAGAAGAAGTATTACTAAAAAAGGGAGCAAAATGCTCCCTTTTTTAGTAATACTTCTTCCGATTACAAAAGAATAATACTTTCTATTTTTATTGGAATACTCATTTAAATAGAATATTAAATGAGTTCTTAGCCCATTATCATATTTAGTTTGCGAATGCTTTCTGGTTAATTTTAATCTTAGCTTTACTTTCAAGAGACTGAACAAAACTAATTATAAGTTCTTGTTGCATGCCTTGTAAAGCTCGCTCTTCTATGGAATTTTTATAAAGAACCCATTCTCTTTCATCAAAAGCTAGAGACTTTAACACTTTTACAAGAAGATACGTATCATTTATAAGATAAACTTCTTTAAGCCATGTGCCATCAGGAGCATTAAGAGCATCAGTTATTAATTTTTCATTAACACCATAAGTGCCAACAACTCCATCACGAGCTACTGATTCAATTGTAACTAGACGAGGTGTCTTAGGCATTTTTGTATTAGGCTCATTTTTGCTTAAAATCGTATTCTCTTTTTCTGCATTTTCTTTTGCTTTTAAAAGAGCAAGCTCAAAGCGTAAATCACTTTCTAGTTTTTTCTCTACTTGCTTATAAGCAGGAATCACAGATGGTTCAACTGCTGTAATCTCCACAAGAACAGTACGCTCTGCATCTAAAGCTAGTATATCAACAGTATTTATTTCTTGAAGAAATAATCCTTGAGCTTGTTCTTCTGTAATATCAAGAGCACGTACAAGAGCGTCTTTATCGAGCTTTTGCTTTGCTGTAGGTACAAGTTCAGTAAGCTTTGCTGCATCTGTAAGGCTTGTTCCAACGTTAACGCTTGCAAGCATTATATCGTGCGCAGTATTAAGCGCTGTTGCTGCTTTTTCTTGAGCTAAGATAGTTTTAATAGTTTCTCTATCTTTATCATTTCCTGTTCTTTTATCTGTCACAAGAATTAAGTGATAGCCAAAGTCCGTACGCACAGGCTTGCTGATAGTGTTTTCAGGTAGCGAAAAAGCTACTTCATCAAATTCTTTAACCATTCTTCCTTGTGAAAACCAACCAAGATCTCCACCTTGAGAGCTAGATGGACAAGACGAGTTATCCTCTGCAAGTTGAGAAAATTCTTTTCCATTCTCAAACTCTTTTTTGAGCGTGAGCAATTTTTCCTCAATTACAGCAGCTTCTTTTTTAGAAGCATTAATATCTAAAGGGATAAGTATATGCGATGCACGGATCTCATCACCTGTGTCTGCAAAAGTTTTTTTATTTACACTGTAATAAGTTTCTATTTCTGCTTCGGTAACCTTTGTGTTATCAAGAAAATCATTATAATCAAGAACAATATAGTTAATATCAAGCTCAGGACTTGTACGATATTTTTCCTGATTTTTTTTGTAATATGTATCAAGCATTTCTTGCGTGATTTTTATCTCAGAAAAATAAGCATCAGGCTCAAAAACTAAAACTTCAATAGAAGCCTTTTTTGCAAACCATGTATAGAGTTCTTTCACTTGAGTAGAGTTAATTGTCGCTATTTTACTTATATCATCACGGAGTTTGTTTAAAATAATCTCCTGACGTAATTCTTCTTGAATAAGTTTTGGGTAGGTTTGTGCTGCTAAGAAAGCATCGAACTTTTCTTTATCAAAAGTACCTTCAATAGTTTGAAATTCAGGAATTTTGCTAAGAGTTGTAACAATTTCATCATCACTTGCTCCTATTCCTAATTTTTTTGCTTCTTGCAGTAGCAGCTGTTTTACAACAAGTTGCTGTAATATAATTGGCTCAAATGCTTTTAATTGTGCAGGATTATCCATAATATCTGGCTGTGACTGCTTTATGTTGTTAATAGCAAGATCAAAAGCTCTTTGAAAAGTTAAGCGGTCTATTTTTTCCCCATTAACAGTAGCAACAGAACCTGCAGTATCGGACCCACCAACACTATAAGCAAGAACAAATGTTACGATGATAGCGATGAAAAGAAGTTTTATAATCCAACTAGAAGCGTGTTCTCTTAGAAAATCGAGCATGTTTTACCTACAAATTAATGTTATAATGTTATAATGAAATGGTATTTAGCAGCCCACCTGCTTGAATTATTTTCCATTCTTTTTCAGTGAGTGTACTTGTTACAATAACAGTTTCTCCGCTAATGCTAAGAGGAAACTCTCCTCCCACAACAAAATCGGAACTGTTAAATATAAGTTCTTGTTCTATCTGACAATTATCATAGTCTTTCCCATTCACAAAAACAAGCGGTAAAATACCAAAATTTACAAGGTTTGCATGATGAATACGTGCAAAACTTTTTGCAATAATCATCTGCACCCCTAAGTATCGTGGTGCAAGAGCTGCATGCTCCCGACTAGAACCTTGTCCATAATTTTCACCGCCAATAATGACGCCTGTATCAGTTTTTTTGCATCTTTCAACAAAATCTGCGTCCACTCTGCTGTAAATATATTCACTAATAGCTGGAATATTAGAACGAAGTGCAGTGATTTCTGCACCAGCTGGAAGTATATGATCAGTTGTGATGTTATCACCCACTTTGAGTGTGATATTTGCTCTAAGAGTCTCAGGTAATGAGGAAAACCTCTCAAGCGCAACGATATTTGGTCCACGTAGAATTTCTGTATCAATACTTTCTTCAGGAAAAATAAAGAGTGAACGAATAGATGGCACACTTGCTGGAAGCTCAATTTTATCAGTACTTCCTTGCCAAGTGTTAGGGTCAGTAAATTGTCCATGCAGTGCAACTTGTACTGCAGTTTGTGCGCTAACAAGATACACTTGCGCATCTAAGGTACCGCTTCGTGCCTCAAAATTTCTATTGAAAGTACGAACACTTACACTAGCAGACTGAGGAGAGCCGCCCATGCCGATACAAGGACCACAGGTACATTCTAAAAGACGTGCACCAGCTGTGAGCATATGAGTGAGAAGTCCTTCTTCTGCGAGCATAGCAAGCACTTGCTTAGAACCTGGAGAAATAAGTAGATCTGTTTTTGGATTAATTTTTTTATCTTTTAAAAGAAGCGCGACCATTTTTAAGTCTGCATAAGAAGAATTTGTACACGAGCCAATTGCTACCTGCTGAACTGCAAGCCCTGCAAGTTCTGCTACAGGCATAACTTTATCTGGCATATGCGGACACGCTACAAGTGGTTGTAGCTCATCTAAATTTATAACAATAACTTCATGATAACTTGCATTTTCATCTGCGACAAGTGGGATAAAATCTTGCGCTCTGCCCATGGATGAGAGAAATTTTCTTGTTTGTTCATCACTTGGAAAAAGAGAACATGTTGCACCAAGTTCTGCGCCCATATTTGTTATGGTAGCTCGCTCTGGAACGCTTAGGTGAGTCACTCCATCTCCAAAAAATTCAAAAACTTTATTAACCCCGCCTTTAACTGTTAGGCGGTGTAAGAGTTCTAATATAATATCTTTTGCAGCACTAAATCCTTGCAATTTCCCTTTAAGTTCTACACCAATAATGTGCGGCATGGTCATAGAATATGCTTTACCTGCCATGGCGAGCGCAACAGATAATCCACCAGCACCCATGGCGAGCATAGCAAGCCCACCTGCTGTTGGAGTGTGGCTATCTGAGCCTATGAGTGTTTTGCCAGGCTTTGCGAAATTTTCTAAATGAAGCTGATGACATATTCCTGTTCCAGCTGGTGAAAAAACAACACCGTACTGTGCTGCGACTGTGCGTAAATAACGATGATCATCAGGATTTTTAAAGCCCATTTGTATGGTATTATGATCGATATAGCTGACAGATATTTCTGTTTTAACCTTATCTATTCCTGTTGCTTCAAGCTGCAGATACGCCATGGTTCCTGTTGCATCTTGCGTGAGTGTTTGGTCTATTTTAAGAGCTATTTCACTACCTGCTATAAGTTCACCTTCTAGTAGATGTGCTTTAATAATTTTTTCTGTGACGCTTAAGTTCATGTTTTTCCCCAAAAAAATATGTATCGATTATCTTAAATATCAAATTTCTTTTTAAATACGTATTAGTAACATAGTAAATATCAAAAAATATATTTTAAGTGATAGAAGAGAGCATATAGTAATAAGTTCCTGATAAGAAAAATCAAAACCTATAGATAAGTTATTCGTATCCGAGTTCTATTCTGCGTATTCGCTTTTCCCTGAGCATAATTTCTGTATCAAGGGTAAGTTTTCTTTGTCTTAGCAGAAAAATTTCTTCGGCAAAATATGTTTTTGCTGCAAAATCTTCCTTTGCACGGAACTCTTTTTCTTTATTTATTGTATCTTCGTGTTCTTTTTTAAAATCGGCTAATTCTTCGCTTAGTATTTTAACTGCCAACAATGATTCTTCGTTTAGTGACATGCTCTACAACTTCCTTTTCGTGTTTTTTTGGTGCGTAAGGTAAGGAATTATATATATTCCAATACTGTGGCCACATGGAAAGGATAACTCCTGGGTTTGCAATGCTCATATATACACCAGTCATAGAAATAAGAGCAACCCCAAGTGTTATGAAAGTACTAGGGGAGCTAAAAGCACCTTCCCATTTTGTTGTAAAATCATGAACAAGCAGTTGATCGTTTTCAATTTGGAAAGGAACATGTAAATTTTCAAGCAGACTTTCAATATCTGTCACGTACTGTTCGTTATCTGGCAGTGTTAGGCTACAAGTTCTTTTGTACGCAAAGCTTGCAGCAAGAGCGAGTGGGAAGAGCGCTGGGCATTTTGTCCAATCTAAAGAATTTGCAGTAAATTGTCCTTTTCGTGCAGTAATTGTTGTCTCAGTTCTTTCTAAAACAACGCCTAGTTCTTGAATATGATCAAAAATATTCTCAGCAAGTGAGAGTTCTTTAGGAAATACTCCCTCAAGTTGAACAAACCCATCAGAGAAAAGAGGCATAACAAGAAGGTATGCAGAAAGTATCGCATCGAGCGGAACTTCTGCTTTCTCAGGCACTACAAGTTCTTCTTGTGAGAAAGTAAGAATGTTCTCATTTATCTGAACAGGCACACCGCAGGCTTTTAGAACCATAAGTGCTTTTTCTATTTTTCTTATATAGTTTGCATTTTCAGGTAGTATAAAAGAAGCTTCTTTATTGTAATGGCTGCTTGTTAAAATAAGAGCTGCTACAAACTGAGGCGGGCAGTTTTCATCTATAGTAATTTCTTTTTCAAACATTCCAGATGCTTCAAGGCGAATAGGTAGTCCTGTAGTTCTTGGGTTCATGGTCGCAATTCTTGCACCAAACTGAGGCAGTATTTTATTAAGTGGTCTTAGGTTTAAGTCTTTTAATGTTCCACCACCAGTAAAGCGACAATTTCCGCCATCATATAAGGCGAAAGCGAGCAGTAGATAGAGATTGAAAGGATCATCTCCAACATAGATAACTTTTTCTTCAAAAGAGAAATCCACGATTTTTTCTGCGTCTTGCTCAATGAGCGTATCTTGCCAAAAGAAAGCACTGCCAATATGATTGAGCGATTTTATAAGCTCTGCAACCGCGTCGCATAAAATGTACGGAGCAATAGCAACGGAGCTTTTTGTCATGGCAGAAAGTATCAGATACATGCGGATAATATCACTATCAGGCGGAGCTTGATATTTAAGCTGCAAAGGCTCTCTTTTTGAAACGAGCTGATAGTTTTGTTGTGAGCGTTTTTCAACGGTATGTTCAGGAAGGCTAGCAAGTTGCGCAAAAAAAGTACGTAGAAAAATAGGTGATATTCTGTTATTTTGCCCAGCTTCTTCGAAATTTTTCCAGATATTTTTTTCAAGCGCTGCATCGAGCGGTTTATTTTTTCCAGCAAGTTTTGCAATTTTGGTTGTTCTACGTGAAAGAAGCTTCATAAGATGCTGGTCAAGATCGAGCAAATCTTCGAGCAAATCTTCTTTGCTCATTTTTTTGAAAGCTCTTGGTGCGTCATTAAAAGGTCTAGGTGAATCATTGTAGGGTCTTTGCGAATCGTCATGACGCCTAGGGTTATCATTATGGCGTCTAGGATTATCATTATAAGATCTTTGCGGGGCGCTGTATGATCTTTCTGGGTCAGTGATAGACCTCTTTGAATCGTCGATATCTCTTTTAGAATCGCTGAAAGATTTCTGCGTATCATCAAAAGGTTGTTTAGTGTCATCTTTTGTATTGTGATTTCTATCGTTAAAAGATTTTCGTGTATCGTCGTAGGACATGATGTAACCTTATGTGAATTTAAATTGGCTGTGAAAGAGACAAATAATATAGAAAAAAGTGGAAATTAGCAAGTGCTATTAGCGAGTTTTCGAGATTTTGCGGATATTGTAAATTCTTAAAACCCCCTCAAACAAAACCTGAAATTAAATCT
Source organism: uncultured Desulfovibrionaceae bacterium (assembly GCA_947037905.1). Classification (GTDB taxonomy): domain Bacteria; phylum Desulfobacterota; class Desulfovibrionia; order Desulfovibrionales; family Desulfovibrionaceae; genus CAMQUX01. The sequence goes on from CAMQUX010000010.1 coordinate 11,624, forward strand.
TAAATAAATGCGTAAATAACCGGTGAGCTGAAAGCTTAAATAAACTTGAGATAAAAGCTCATAATATGATTTTTTATTTTACTTTATAAACATTTTCTACTTTAACTTATCGCTAAACTGGCTAGATAAACATAAGTCTATTTTTTTAGGCAGGAATGTTTCTTGATTTTTATCTGAATCATTTTTTGCGAGCAGGTAATATAAATCTTCAAGTATTTGCAATAGTTCTGCAATAAGTCCACCACCCCAAGGGCTTTCGCCAAAAAGGTTCTTTTTTTCTTTTCTAATATGCTCTAAAGGAAGTTCCTGTGCATCGTTTGAGGAAAAGCTCATAATGAGTCGCTCTGCAAGGAAATACTGTGTGGTGAGTGTTTCTAATTTTTCTAAAAGGCTTTGAAAATACTGTTTTTCTTTGTCCCAAAAGAGGGTAGCTTCTTTGTTTGGCTTTGCGTGCTGGCATTCTGCTATGAGCGAATAGAGCGCATTAATGCTTGAGCCAGGAATTCCACGCCTCCAGCCAAGCAGCCATGAGTTTCGCCAAAAGAGCAAGAAATTTCTCTCGCCCGTGCGAATGAGCGCTTCCACTGCTTTTTTTGCATCATTTAAAAACGGCTCGTCCCAGTTATGAGGTAGATTTTGAATATCCCACTTAGTAATATTTGTGCTGGTGTTTTGGCAAATATTTTCTAAGCCCTTAATGGAGGATAAAATATGCGCAAACCAGTTGTTTGCATGCGGGCTTTCAGGTGTTTCAAGATGCGGATAACTTAAAAAATACTGTCCTTGTCCAAAAGTGCCAGTGATTATAGCAGGAGCATCGTGGAAAAAATTCGTTTGCAAATCGAGCTTGTATTCTTTTTTCCATGTTTCAAGCATCGATTTTGAGAAAAAAGAAAGCTTAATATCTGCAAGCCAGCATTCCTCCGCAATATTAGTATATCTTGCGAGAACCGTAGCGTTCTCAGATTCTTGAAACTGTGCAGGCCACCAGACGGGCGCGCTCATTTCTTGTGAGGCATTAAGGGGAATGCACGTTGGTATAAAAGGGTGAGTGTCTTGAACTTTCAACTTCACATAGCCAGATACAAAATGCTGTAGTCTGTTTGAGAAATTTTTTCGCACCCACGGGCAGAGGTTTAAGCTCTCTTTTCCAGTAAGCGCAAGACCTGCTCCCCCACAAAAACCTATATAAAGACCTCCGTTTCGTACGAATTCTCGAATTGCATCTTGTCCGTTTTGTGTGAGTTTTTTAGATTTATTATGTGCGTTTCCGCCAGGTACAATGAGTGCTGCGTAGTTGTTGTCGCAGAGGATATTCTTCTTTTGCGCAAAGCTTTCAGCTATTTCTTTTGCTTTTAGCAGATGGAAAGGCACACCAAAAAATTTCAGCGCATGCAGCACCATAAGTCCCCAAAAATGTGAATCGTCCCAAAGTACAGCAATTTTCATGAAATAAACCTTTTTGACCATATACGTATTTAAAATGAACATTTCTAGATGCTGTTTTTTAGACAAAATAATCTAAAACCTAAGCAAAGTTGAAAGACTTTTTTTTTAGCAACAAAAGAATCTTAAAGTAGAAATTTCTTAGGAATAAAATCTTTCAACGGTAATATAATAAATTTAACTATATTTGTATGCGTATAGCTCGTGGTAGTTTTTAGATTATTTATACTTTTTTAAGAGCTAGTAACTGTTTAAGAGCAGAACAGATAAAGCCTTTTTTGTAAAGAATAAATGGGCGAAATGCGCAAAAAAAGAATGAAATAAAGTGTCTTTTTCTAGGTGTTTTTTTTGCGAAAAACTATGCTCATGAGTGCTTTATTTACTAGCTATTTTATGAAAAAAACGATACTGTTTTTATTCACATTTTTTTGCGATAATTGTGCGGAGGATTTAGAAAATGGAAGAAGGTTTATCTAAAAGTTACGAACCCAAAGAAGTTGAGAAAAAATGGTTAGCGTACTGGGAAAGTAACGAAACCTTTAAAGCAGAGCCTGCAAAATCTGGCGAGCCTTACGCAATCGTCATTCCTCCACCAAATGTTACAGGAGTGCTTCATATTGGGCACGCTTTAAATCTTACTTTGCAAGATGTGCTTTGTCGTTTTCAAAGACAGCAAGGGAAAAATGTACTCTGGATTCCAGGTACGGATCACGCAGGTATTGCCACTCAAAATGTTGTAGAGCGCCAATTAAAAGTCGAGGGAAAAACTCGAGATGATTTAGGGCGTGAAAAATTTATTGAAAGAGTCTGGGAGTGGAGAGAAGAAAAAGGCGGGGCAATTTTAGAACAAGTTCGTAGACTTGGCGCATCTGTTGACTGGAGCAGAGAACGCTTTACTATGGACGAGGGGCTAACAAATGCTGTGCGAGAAGTTTTTGTGCGTCTTTATAACGACGGGCTGATATATAAGGGAAAATACATCATAAACTGGTGTAATCGTTGCCATACTGCTCTTGCAGATGACGAAGTAGAACACGCACCGCACAAGGGAAATCTCTGGAATATACGTTATAATCTTGCGGATTCAGACGAATCTTTAGTGGTAGCAACAAGCCGTCCTGAAACTCTTTTTGGTGATATGGCAGTTGCAGTGCATCCTGATGATGAAAGATATACAAAATTTATTGGTAAAAAAGTCAAATTACCGCTCACAGATAGAGAAATTCCCATAATAGCAGATAGTTATGTCGATATGGAATTTGGTACAGCGTGCTTAAAGGTAACACCTGCGCACGATATGAACGACTGGGAGCTTGGTAAACGGCATGGTTTGGACGTTTTGCAAGTTATAAACGACCAAGGGCTTATGAATGATGAGTGTCCGAAAGACTATATTGGGCTTACAAAAGAAGCTTGTAGAGATAAAGTAGTAGCAGATTTAAAAGAGCAAGGTTTACTTGTGGGCGTGGAGGATTTAGAACATAGCGTTGGTGAATGTTACCGCTGCAAGTCAGTGGTTGAGCCGCATGTGTCTATCCAGTGGTTTGTGTCCATGAAGCCGCTTGCAGAAAAAGCACGTAAGGCAGTGCCAGCTGAGACAAAAATATTTCCAGTGCAGTGGGAAAAAACCTACTATAACTGGTTAGATAATATACGAGACTGGTGTATATCACGGCAAATTTGGTGGGGACACCGCATACCTGCTTGGGAATGTACCGAATGCGGAGAGTTAATTGTTGCAGTCGATACGCCTACTGCTTGTACAAAATGTTCTTGCTCAAAACTTGTGCAAGAAAGCGATGTTTTAGATACATGGTTCTCATCAGCACTTTGGCCTTTTTCAACACTCGGCTGGCCAGAGCAAACAGAGGAGCTTGCAAAATATTATCCAACAGCAGTGCTTGTGACAGGCTTTGATATTCTATTTTTCTGGGTTGCACGTATGATGATGTTAGGACTGCATGTTAAAGAACAGGTGCCTTTTCATCATGTGTATCTGCATGCTCTTGTGCGTGATGAGCATGGGAAGAAGATGTCAAAATCAACAGGAAATGTAATCGATCCTATCGAGATGATTGATAAGTACGGAACAGATGCGCTAAGGTTTACCTTAACGGTTTTTGCTGCCATGGGCAGAGATATTAAACTCTCAGAAAAACGCATAGAAGGGTATAGATTCTTCAGCAATAAAATATGGAACGCTGCTCGGTTTGCTTTAATGAACTTACCAGCAGATTTAGAATATACAGAAAAAGTAGGCCCGAGTACCTTGGCAGATTCTTGGATTTTGTGCCGTTTAGAGCTACTAAAAAAAGAGACAAAAGAGGCTCTTTCGCAATATAGATTTAATGATATGGCGCAAGGGTTGTATAAATTTATTTGGAATGAGTTTTGCGATTGGTATTTAGAGCTTATTAAGCCAGTGCTTTATGGTGAGGATAGTAAAAAAGAGCAAACGCAAAATATTCTACACAGAGTGCTTGCAGAAACAATGATACTTTTGCATCCAATTATGCCGTTTATTACGCAAGAAATATGGTCAGCATTACCAAGTATAGCTGAAAGAGATATGGCAAAACTTCTGTATCCAACTGAACGATTAATTAAAAATAATGAGAAAGTCTGTGGAGATATGCAGTATTTTCAAGAAATAGTCTCAGCAGTAAGAAATATTCGCACAGAACTAGGCATTGAGCCAGCAAGAAAACTAACAGCATTTATCCGTGTGACAAATAAAGAACAGGAAGATATTTTACAAGAAAATAAACATCTGCTCATAAATTTAGCAAGGTTAACAGAAGTAAGCATAGGGCAGAATATAGAAGCCATAAAAGCCTCAGGTTCAGCGGTTGTGCAAGGTAGTCAGGTGTTTGTTCCTTTAGAGGGTGTTATTAATTTCGATACAGAGCTTGCACGCTTAGAAAAAGATAGACTGAAAATAGAAAAAGAACATACTATGCTCAGCAAAAAACTTGCAAATGCAGAGTTTGTTACAAACGCACCGAAACAGGTGGTTGAGAAAGAGAAAGAAAAAGTTGCAGAACTTGATGAAAAATTAAATAAGCTCGGTCAGTTGCAAACACGTTTGCTTGAGGCCATGCAAGAAAATAAATAAAAACAAACTAAGTGAGGGATATATGTCTAAAGTGTATTTAATCGGAGCAGGACCTGGAGACCCAGGACTTTTGACTGTAAAAG
>CAMQUX010000011.1 GCA_947037905.1 uncultured Desulfovibrionaceae bacterium
AGCATTACCTGCTCGCCCATATTTGCAGCTGTTAGCGCATTATTAGAATGACTACGTTTCCAGTCTCCTAAAGGTTCAACTACTCTGTACTCATCATAACTGCGTTCGTCTTTTTGCTCTGTCATAATACACTCCACTGATTCTTTTATCTTGTATTTAAATATTTTTTATAAATAATCTTTATAAATAGCCTTTATAAATAGTCTTTTGCAGCGCCCAAAAATGTTTCTATTAAAACTGTTTCTTGAGCTTTCTCTTTGTGCATGCTTTTTATGCTCACAGATTTTTTTGCAAACTCATCTGCGCCTAGAATAAGCACATTTTTGACCGATAATTTATCTGCATACCTTAAAGCACTTTTCATGGACGCGCTCGTGTAACTTGCCTCGCCAGAATATCCCATCCTGCGAAGTTTCAGCGCTATTATCTGTGCTGTGTTTATGGCTAGCTCGTCTGTTACTGCTATAAAAAAGTCTCGTGGTGCTGGCTCTTTTTCTCCTAAAAGAAGTGCAAGCCTTTCCATCCCGCACGCAAAACCAATACCTGCAACATCTGCCCCGCCTAGCTGTTTTACTAGTCCGTCGTATCTGCCACCACCTGCCACTGCAGTTTGTGAGCCTATATCTTGTGAGCTTATTTCAAATGTTGTTCGCTGATAATAATCTAACCCACGCACGAGCCGTGGATTTAAAACATACTCAACCCCTGCCTCATCTAATAAAGAACAGACTACTTTAAAATGCTCCGCACAGTCCACACAAATATGCTCTGTTACTTTTGGCGCATCTTTTACTATCTCCTGACATGTTGGATTTTTACAATCAAGCACGCGCAAAGGATTTGTATCGCTTCTTCTTTGACAATCTTCGCAAAGTTTATCAAAATCTTTTTCTCTATAGTATTTTATGAGCGATTCTTTATATTTTGGACGACACTCGGTGCAACCTAAAGAATTGAGCTCTACTGTGAGTTTTTCGAGCCCAATTTCATGCAAAAATTGTGTGAGCATGAATATTATCTCCGCATCTGCCTGAGGTGCTGCGGTGCCGAACATTTCTGCATTTAATTGATGAAACTGTCTTTGCCGACCCTTTTGTGGGCGCTCGTAGCGAAACATTGCACCAAAGGTAAAATAACGGCTTATTTTCCCTGGCTGATACTCGTTTGCTTCTACATACGCACGCACAACACCTGCTGTTGCTTCAGGACGAAGGGTTAACATGCGTCCTTTTTTATCTGGAAACGTGAACATTTCCTTGCCCACAACGTCGGTATCTTCGCCTATTCCTTTTGTGAAAAGTTCTGTCTTTTCAAGAATTGGCGTGCGAAGCTCTGAAAAACTATATTGACCAAATACTCGCTTTGCTGTCTCTTCTAAAAAAGAAAATACTGCTGATTGTTTAGGAAACAAATCTGCAAAGCCTTTTATCTTTTGTATTTTACTCATAATGTTCCTATACTTGGTATTTTTATAATGAATACCTTATAATTAATATTCTTACTATATTATATAGTTGTTTTGGCTACCTTACACCTAGGTGGCGAAGAGAAATCTTTTTATTTTTTAATATACGTATAAACATCTTATGATTTCAAAAGTAGATTTTTCAACTGCAAAAGTCTTCAGCTGTAAAAATCTATGCTACTTTAAAAAATATAGCATTTTTTTATCCAACAAGAGTTTTAGACTAATAACGATATTTTGTCAAAAACAAATAAAAATATCTCGAATTATTCTTGAAATTATTAACTATTTTATAAAAATCTTAGATTTTTTTTATGCTACTAGGTTAGTAGTTATATTTTACTATAAATTAAAAAAATATTTGCATGCTTTATTTATCCCTTTATTTTGCGCCCGCTATAATAATATGAATATCAAGATTAAAGCTATGTGAGTATTATATAAGAATAACAACAAATATTTCATAGCTAAATAAAATATTTATATAAGTTACAATCCCTGTATGAGTTACAATCCCTGCGTGAGTTAAAGTAGTTACATAAATTACCGAAAAATTAGTATATCTATTATAATAAACATAATAGTAAATTGCTATCTGTGCAAAAATATTTTTTACAAAGTGCAATAAAAAATTATTGATTTTATCAATAATAGTTGCCAATGAAAGATGCTAGTGTTATGAATTAAAGAATTGGACTAGTTATTTTCTAGCATCCATGCTTTATTTAGCTATTGACTTATCGTTTATTTGTCACACTTTTAGTATAGTGTGAATACCTTTATATATAATAAAATGAGCTTTCTTATCTATGCCATGCTTTTTACATAAAAAAAATATTCCTTTATTCCTTGTAGTTTGCTTGATACTTATTAGTATCAGTAGCAATTCTTTTGCTGCAACTGCAGATAACTATCTACTTAAAGGAATTAATGAATTTCGTGAGCTAACAAACAATACCAATAAAGCAAAATACCGTGCTAACTGGGAAGCTGTTGCCAAAAATTTTACAACTATCATAAAAAGATACCCAAAAAATGCAGCAGTTCCTAAAGCCTACTATTATCTTGGCAGAACTTACGAAGAACTAGCCAAAAGAAGTCTATCCAGAAACGATAATGTTATTGCTGTTGATAAATTTTTAACTGTTGTAGAACATTACCCGTTGCACGATTTTGCTGATGAAGCACTTTTTCGTGCTGCCTATTTGCGCTACACAAAACTTGGTCAAAAAACTGATGCAAGAAGAAACTTAAGCAGGCTTGTTGGCGAATACAAAAATAATACAAGCGTTCACAAGCAAGCAGTAGAAATACTCAACACTTGGGGCGGACCTATTAACTATATTGTTCCTGAGACTGCCAGAAGAACTCAAATTTCAGGAAAAACACTTACTCATTATACAGAAAAACCAAGCTATTCGTTGCCTAATGGAAAAGCTGAAATTACTGATTTAACCTATAAAAGCAGTGATGAATATACACGTATTACACTCACTCTTTCTAAAGAAAGTAAATACCGCTACCAACTTCTCTCTCCAGACCCAAGTGCAGGGCACCCTCATAGACTCTATATAGATATTGAAAACGCACAACTAAGCCCTAAAATTGCACCTCGGACTGAAGTCTTTGACGGAATTTTACGCTCAGTACGTGCTGCTCAAAATAGCTCTAAAACAACAAGAATCGTGCTTGATTTTAGCTCGCTGCGTGAATATAAAGTCTTTAACTTTGCAAATCCCGATAGAATCATCATCGATGTTTTTTCACCAAAGAAAATAACCCCTTATACTTCTTATGCTCAAAATCCACAAACAAATGAAAGAGAAAGAAGACAAGAATCTCAACCGCCGAAAAATATGACTCAAAATACGGCACAAAATATGAGAGATAGAGCCACTCTTATTAATAAAGATATGGCCTCAGATCTTATTAGACAACTTGGACTGACTGTTGAGACTGTTATGATAGACCCAGGGCATGGTGGTAGAGATCCTGGTGCTTCATACTTTGGTATTAAAGAAAAAGATCTTAATCTTGCTGCTGCAAAACTACTTGGAAGCTATCTAAAAGATTTAGGGTTTAATGTTATATACACAAGGACTACTGATATCTTTTTATCGCTAGATAAAAGAACTGCCCTTGCAAATACAGAAAAAGCAGATATTTTCATATCGCTACATTGTAATGCGCATAAAAATTCAAATATTAACGGTTTAGAAACATATAGTCTGAACTTAGCAAAAGATAGCGACGCTATTCGTATTGCGGCACGTGAAAATGCTGTTGATGCGAAAAAAATTAGCGATCTACAATTTATTCTTTCAGATCTTATGCTCTCAAGTAAGATACAAGAAAGTACTGACCTTGCAATCTTTATACAAAAAAGAAGCTTGCAGTCTGTACAAAGTAACTGGAAAGTAAAAAATGGTGGAACAAGAGAAGCTCCTTTTTATGTGCTAATGGGTGCAAAAATGCCAGCAGTACTTGTTGAAATGGGATACTTAAGTAACCGTTCAGAAATTAATAGATTGAACTCAAATAAATATCTTAAAAGACTCATGCAAGGTCTTGCAAATGGTATTTTAGCATACAAAAAAACAATCGAACAATTCGCTCCATAAAAAATAATTTAATAGATGATCTTGTTACTCTATTATAGTTTTATAAAATATAATACTAGGAGTCTTACAATGAGTTCAAAATCTAAAGCTACAAAAGAAACAGCAATAACTATGCCCGAAGCACTAATCCCTGAAGCAATGATAGCCACAGAAAAAAAGAAATCAAAAAAATGGACTGTTCCAAAAGAATACACTCTTGCCTTAGGTTCTGGTAGTGCAAGAGGTATTGCCCATGGCGGAGTGCTTAGATTTTTAAAAGAACACAATAGTGCACCACAATTTATTGCTGGCACAAGTATGGGTGCTATCTTTGCAGCACTTTACGCTGGTGGAGATTTAGATGGTTTTATGAACTGGGCTACTAGTTTTGATTATAAAAATTATCTCGATGTGCTTGACCCTGCTTTCCCTCGTAATTCACTCCTTTACGGTGAAAAAGGTTTCGAACTGCTAGACACTTTCCTACATGTAAAAAGAGTAGAAGACTGCTATCCACCCATTGTGATTGTATCAACAGACATCGGCACTGGTAAAGAATACCTTATTAAAAAAGGGAATCTTATAGATGCCATTAAAGCCTCTACTGCGATACCTGGAATTTTTCCTGTGCGTACTTTTGATGGACGCCAAATGCAAGATGGTGCTTTAGTTAATCCTGTTCCCATTTCTATTTGTAAAGAGCTTTACCCAGACCTGCCTGTACTTGCTGTAGATGTTACTGAACATTTACTTGCTAATACTCCTAAAAAAACAAATGAGGCAGATGAAAATATCACTGCAAAAAATACTGCAGATACCACTACAGATAACACTGCAGACGAAAAAAATGAAAATATTTTTGCTGAGTACGGGAAAAAAGCATTAAATACTATTGCTCCTATACTTGGACCAAAAGCAGCTCTTATTTCGCATGGTATGAAGCAAATGCTCGCACCAAAAGATGAGAACCAAGCAAATATTTTTGATAATATTATTGGCGCGCTCATGATTGCCCAAGATAATATTAAAAAACTTCAGCTAGAAAATATGTCCGCAGATAAAATGCTCTCACCTAATCTTGAACAGTATACTTTTTTAGATATCCATCATTCTCCTGAGATGGAAAAAATTGGCTATGCTGAGGCAAAAAAACATTTACATGTTGAAGAATCTTAATATTTAACAATATTATAAGAGTATATATTTTTAAAGCGCAAATAATCTTAATGACATAATAATTTATTATTTATCCGTATAAATATGTGAAATATTAAATTTCCATTTCAAAATATATAAATAAAAGACTCAGATAAATACTTTGTAAAAAGAGTAAAAACTTTACAAGAAAATGTTTTTCTTATATTTATAATATAGTCGTAGAAAATAAGTTTACAGTAAAAAAGAAGATTTTTTTGTACTAATAGCTTGTTATTTTCTAAAAAATTTAGACTAAACGCCAAAGAAAAAATATATTAAAATTCTATTTTTTATTATTAATGAGGACATATGTTACAGCCAAACTTTGAAAAATGCGATGGACTAATTCCTGTAATCGCACAAGATTATCTTACAAAAAATGTACTTATGCTTGCATATATGAACAAGGAAGCGTTTGAAAAAACTCTTGAAACAAAGCAAGCTCATTACTATAGCCGCAGCCGGAAAAAACTCTGGCATAAGGGCGCAGAATCTGGCAATTTTCAAAATGTTAAGCAAATCCTTATAGATTGTGATGAAGATACTATAGTACTGCTTATTGAACAAATTGGCGGAGCTGCTTGCCATACTGGCTATAATAGTTGTTTCTACCGTGAAATACATGCAGATAAAGAGCCTACTATCTGTTCTGATAAAATATTTAACCCTGATGAGGTATACAAATAATGACTAGTCCATTCTTAAAACTCGGTATCCCAAAAGGTTCTTTACAAGATGCGACCATTGCTCTTTTTGCAAAAGCTGGCTGGAATATTTTACTACGCCCAAGAAATTACTTTCCTGAAATTAATGACACTGACATAGAGTGTAGCTTAGCACGCGCGCAGGAAATGGCTGAGTATGTAGAGGGTGGTATTTTAGATGCAGGTCTTACAGGTAAAGACTGGGTTGAAGAAAATAGCGCTGATATTGTTGTGGTTGATGATCTTATTTACTCTAAAGCAAGTAACAGAAAAGCGAAATGGGTGCTCTGTGTACGTGCTGATTCTCCATTTAAAAAACCAGAAGATTTAGCTGGAAAAGTTATTTATACTGAGCTTGTTGGGTTTACAAAACGCTATTTTAAATCTCGTAATATTGATGTTGATGTTCGTTTTTCTTGGGGTACTACAGAGGCAAAAGTTGTTGCAAAACTTTGTGATGCTGTAGTTGAAATTACTGAAACTGGCTCTACTATTAAAGCAAATGATTTGCGTGTTATTGCAGAACTTATGGAAACAAACACACAACTTATTGCCAATAAAAAAGCTTGGGCAGACCCTATTAGGCGCAAAAAAATAGAAGCTATGAATCTGCTTCTACAAGGTGCTCTACGTGCTGAGCGTATGGTTGGGCTTAAAATGAACCTTCCAAAATCTGTGCTAGAAGCTACAAAAAAAATTCTCCCTGCTCTTACTTCTCCAACTATTGCAGAACTTTCTGATCCTAACTGGTTATCTATTGAAATAGTTATAGATAAATCTGTTGTAAGAGATATCATTCCTGCTATCCGTGCCATTGGCGCTGAAGGTATTATTGAATATCCTCTTAATAAAGTTATTTAATTTACATTAATTATTTTAGCTTATTTAGTTTATTTAGCTTATTTAGCTTATTTAGATTGTTTAGCTTATTTAGATTGTTTAGCTTATTTAGATTGTTTTTAGCTTGCTAAATGTATGGTTTCTAAGTGTTTATTAATCTGAGATGTTTATAGTAATCTCTTAAAAAAATATTATTACTTTTAGATACTTTATTTAACCTATTAATATAATTAAATATCATATAAATAAAACTTTTAAATTTATTTGAAATGCTTTTATTAAAAAATTTTTAAAGATAGCTTCTATCAATTTCATATCTCGAAGCTATCTTTAAAAAATCTTCATACTTAGGCTTACCAAAGTTTATTCATTAATTTTATAATTCCCTTTATTTACTCTTATGAATATGAATAGATTTCAGTACTTATATTCATTAATTTTACTTTTTACTCTTGTTTATTTTAGGAGCCAAATTGTGCTAAAAAACTATATTTTTTTAGGATTTCTACTTATGAGTTCACTTATCCCTTACACTGCTTTTTCGGAAACCGCACAGCCACAAATAGTAAAACTTGAAAATGGCTTGACTGTAGTCGTTGTGCAAGATAAACGCTTCCCGCTTGTTAACATTCGCCTCTATGTACATGCAGGTTCTGCTTATGAAGATAAAAAAACAGCTGGCATTAGCCATCTTTTAGAACATATGGCTTTTAAAGGAACGGATAAACAAGGCGCTGGGCTTGCGGCAAAAAAAATTGAATCTGCTGGTGGATATATAAATGCAGCCACTAGTTTCGATTATACTGTCTATTATACCGAACTACCTTCTAAAGACTGGAAAGTTGGGCTAGATGTTATTACAAACTTTGCTTTTGAGCCAACTCTTGATGCAAAAGAACTTGCAGCAGAGCAAGAAGTTGTTCTCTCTGAACTAAAGCAACGAGAAGACAGCCCCGGATCTCGAATATTTCAAACACTTCAAGCAATTATCTGGAGAAATACCCCTTACGAAAGCCCTATTATTGGCTTTAGAAAAAGTATCTCAGCCATATCAAGAACTGATATCTTAAATTATATTAAAAGACTCTATCAGCCTCAAAATATGATGCTAGTAGTTGTTGGCGATGTGGATCCTAAAGCTGTTTTAGCTGCTGCTGAAAAAGTTTTAGGCGCAAAGAAAAATACAGAAAATACCGCTCCAGCTGAGCCATTTACTCGCCCTCAAACAAAAACTGAAGTGACTATTATTGAAGGTGACTGGAAAAAAGTGCATCTTGCTATTGCCTTTCCTGCTCCTAATTTTAATAGTTATGATGCAAATTCTTTACAAATTCTTACGCACTTGCTCGGTGGAGATGATAGCTCATTACTCTACAAAAAATTCAAATATAAAGAAAATTTAGTCGACCAAATAAGTTTGAGCAATCTTAACTTAGAACGTGGCGGTATGCTGTATCTGTTTGTTGTGCTCGATGGAAAAAATGTTCCTACATTTTTAACTAAAATCACACAATATCTTGCAGATTTTGACCCTAAAACATTCACTCAGCAAGAACTAGATAGAGCAAAACTCACCATGGAAGATGGGCTATTCTTATCAAAAGAAACTCTTAGTGGATATGCTGAAAAAATTGGAACTTTCCAGTTCTTTCAAGGCGGAGAGCAGGGTGAAAAAAATTATATAGAAAGCATACGTGCAACTGAAATTCCTTATTTACAAGAACTCTATACAGAGTTTATTCGCTCTCAAAATATGTCTGTTGTGCTATTAAAACCTAAAAAAGAAAAACTTTTCACAAAAGCAGCACTTACAGATATCTTGCGAAAAAATTGGGGTAGTAAAAAAAGAGCACAGGCTAAATCTGCAAGCCAGTCTTCTAAAACACAAATAATAACACTTGCAAACGATTCGAAACTTATTTTACTGCCCGATAGCACGCTACCTTATACTGCGTTCTCATTAAACTGGCTCGGTGGCGATTCTAGCCTAGCTAAAGAACAGCAAGGGCTCGCAACTCTTACTGCATCAATGCTAACACGTGGTACAAAAGCTCTTTCAGCAACTGCCTATAACGAGTTTTTGGCTAACAGAGCAAGTGGTATTAGCGCAAGTGCTGGGCGTACTACTTTTGCACTGCACGGAAAATTCCCAACAAAATTCACAAAAGAAATTCTTCCTATTGTTTACGATACCATTGAAAAACCTGCTTTTAAAAATGAAGAATTTGTTCGTGCTCAAAATGAACAGCTCGCAAGTATTGTGCAAAGTGAAGATGCTCCACTTGGAAAGCTCTTCCGTGCGCTCTATCCGTTTCTTTTTGAAACAGCTCCCTACTCATATCTGCATCTTGGTTCAAATAGCTCATTAACTGCTTTAAAAAATAATGATGTAGAAAGTTTTTGGAACAAGCAAAAAAAACAGCCTTTTGTTTTAAGTGTTAGCGGAGATTTTGACGAGAAAGAAATACTTGCTCTTGCAAAAAAGCTCGCACAAAAAGTTTCTACAGAACAAATAAATAAAATACCTAAAAAAATAGTTTTTACAGATAATAAAAAAGAAACTCTTAGCCTTCCAGGAAGAAACCAGACACATCTGCTTGCAATTTTTCCTGTTGCAGGAAAAAATAATGCGAAAGAAACCGCTGAGCTAGAACTTTTACGCGCCTATCTTACAGGTCAAAGTGGCTATCTGTTCACTGAACTGCGAGACAAGCAAAGCCTTGGCTATACTGTTACAGCTTTCCTATGGCAAGCATCAGAAGAAGGATTTCTTGCATTTTACATAAGCACAGATGAAAATAAAAAAGATATCGCCTTTGATGGTTTTAAAAAAGCCACTGAGCATCTTCAAACAAACATGCTCACAAAAGAAGAGCTTCAGCGTGCAAAATCTGTCCTACAAGGTGAGTTCTATCAAGATAGGCAATCTCTGTTGTCACGAGCAAATGAAAGCTCACAACTTGCCATTACGGGCTTCTCACAGAATTATGAAAAAGAGAGTCTTGCTCTTTCAGAAAAAGCAACAGCAAAAAGCTTGCAAACAATTGCGCAGAAATATCTCAGCTGGAAAAATGCTCGGATTATGGAACTACTTCCTTAAAATCGTTTAAAATATAATTTGAATCTTCTTGTGCATATTTGAGTTTTTATAGATCGTAATTGCTTCGTATTACTTGTTTAATATATTTTAATAGCTTTGCAGTTGCTTTAAGTGTTTATCATGAACTCCTTGCTTATTAGTACTAAAATATATTTGATACTTCTTAATATAATTTGATAGCAGCAGGATATATCTTTAAAATATATCCTGCTGCTATTTTTTCTTTATTCAAATACAGACTCTGAGAAACCGAAAGTTATTTAGTAGCTCTATTTTTCTATGGATTTGAATAAACAGTAAAATAAAAATCTCTATTTAAGAAAATAAAAGTTTCTAGTAGGAAAATAAAAAATTCTAGCGGGAAAATAAACATCTTTGATAGGAAACTAAGAAGTATTGAATTAAATATGGAGTATTTATTTGGAGTATTTCATTAGTATATTTTTTAAGACACAATACAAACAATATAAAAAAATCCTCATATCGTGATGATATAAGGATTTTTTTATTATCAACATACTTTCTTTCAAAGATTATATGCTTATATTTGCATTTATTCTGCAGAATGATCTGTTGCAGAAGGGTCTGTTAAAGTTGGATCTGCACCTGTGTAACTTTTAGCAGTTTCTTTTTTAACTACTTCAGTTTTAACAGTTTCAGTTTTAACAGTTTCTGCGCTCGTATCGCCTTGAGCAGAATCAGCAGGAGCTTCTTCTTTTTTCTTTTTCACTCTTACTGTACCTTGTAGTACAATATTGCCTTTTTTTCTAGCAGGAGCTTTGTATACAGGCTCCATATAAAGACATTTTGTAGGACAAGTTTCTTCGCACATACCACAATATACACAAGCAAAAGGATTATGTGTCCAAGTAGCATTTTCTTTATCTACAGCTAAGCAACGAGAAGGACATACCCTCTCACAAGTTTTACAAAAAATACACTTGTCGATATTATTTTTAAGCTCACCACGAAAACCTGCGATTGGTGCTCTTTTTTTAAATGGATATGGACGTGTTGAACTTTTTTTAAAAAAATTGCCTAATATAACTGGTAACATTTTCATGCATATTCTCCTAACGCTCAGTACAACTAATACAAGGATCTATTGATAAAACAATAACCGGCACTGATGCCAAATCTGCACCTGGCAAAATATGTGCTAAAGGAGGCACATTTGCAAAAGTTGGAGTTCTAATACGTACTCTGTCTAAGAATTTAGTACCGTTACCTTTTAAGTAATATAGACACTCTCCACGAGGTTGTTCTACACGATTTATAACTTCGCCCTCTGGGTTTCCTTTTACTTTTACAGAAATCTCTGTATCAGGAAGTTTATCCACAGCTTGACGTACAAGATCAATAGATTGTAATACTTCACGGAAACGTACAAGACCACGAGAATAACAGTCTCCGCCATATTCAACAATTGGCTCAAAGTCCAAATGTGAAAGCGCTGCATATTTTAGCTGACGCATATCTTGAGATATTCCACTTCCACGTAAAACAGCTCCAGCTGCTCCTAAACTATGAGCAAGTTCTTTACTCAAATACCCAATTCCTACTGTACGTTTTTTTACAGTATATTCATTGTTCATAGTTTCTTGTAAAGCTATGAATTCTTTTTCTACGATTTTTAATTCGCCTAAAATCCAACGAATTTGCTCTGCACTTATATCACGACGAACACCACCTATGATGTTTACAGATACAATAACACGTGAGCCTGTTGTGACTTCATTAATATCCATGATTCTTTCACGTATTTTCCAGAACTGCATGAATAATGATTCTAAACCAAAAGAATCTGCATAAAGTCCTAGCCAGAGTAAATGTGAATGCATTCTATGAATTTCTGACCAAATTGTGCGCAAAAATTTTGCACGCTCAGGAACTTCTACTTTCATCATATCTTCTAAACCTTGACAATAACACAGAGCATGTATCATTGAACAAATACCACATACTCGCTCACAAACTTGTATCATTTGATTAAAGTCACGAATATCTGCTAATTTTTCTAAACCTCTATGTACATACCCAAGAGCAGGTACTGCTTCTATTACTATTTCATCTTCTAATGTTAACGATAAATGTATTGGCTCTGGCAACACTGGGTGCTGGGGGCCAAAAGGGATAATATTTTTCATAATTCCAAACTCCTTAGTTTCCCTAAAATTATTCGGATTCTTGCTTTGTTTTACTTACGTCTTTTATTCCATATTTACAAAATGGAGTACGCCGTACATCATCGCCAAGGTACAATTTTCCGCCGAAATCTAATACTGAATCTTCAAAAACTATACCAAAATGATCTTGGGTTTCGTTTTCTATTAAGAATGCTCCAAAGAGAAGAACTGTTATGCTTGGAACTGTTTCCCCGCGCTCAACAACAACTCTTAGTGTTATGAGTGTTAAATCTTTATCAAAATGATAAAGCAGATCAAAATATTTTTCATCAAGTTCTACACAACTTATTGTTACAAATCGGTAACCTTGACTTATTAACTGTTGAACTTTACCTACTAGTTCTTTTTTGGGAACTTTTTCTTCATTTTCTATCATTTTTTCTTTCTCCCTTCTTTCTGTAGCTCTGCAAGCTTAGCAAGTGCTTCTATAACACCATCTATGATAGCTTCTGGTTTACCTGGGCAACCAGGAACATACACGTCTACTGGTATAACTTTATCTACACCACCAACTACGTTTGGTGCATCACGAAAAACACCACCTGTTAAACCACATGCTCCAACTGCTACTACCATTTTAGGCTCTGGCATTTGGTTATATACATTACGTAATATATGTTTGTTTCTATGATTTACTGTACCTGTGACTATTAATACATCTGCATGCTTTGGGTTACCTATATTTAAGATTCCAAATCGTTCGATATCGTACATTGGTGTTAAACATGCGAGTGTTTCTATGTCACAACCATTACAACTTCCGCAGTCTAAATGTACTATCCATGGAGATTTTAATTGTGATTTTTCTATAAATTTCTTAAACATAGTATTTCTCCTAACCTAAATATATCCAAGTGAGATTAACTAAAGACAAGCCTAGACCTGTAAACCATACTGTTGGTAACATCCAGCGCCAAGTCATACGAGCAGCTCCATTATCCACTATTATTTCTACTAAATATGTCACTATTAAAAGAGGAACTAAAATCATCCAGTTTGTTGTCCAAAATAGTGCACATAAACCAAGTACAAAAACTACTTCATACCAGTGAGCTATTTCAGTGAGTGCTAAATATCTACCTGAATATTCAGTATAAACACCTCGCACAAGCTCTTGGTGTGCATGAGCTGATGCGGATATATCAAATGGTGATTTCCTGAGCTTTATCGCAAGAGCGTAACCTAAAACTATAAACATAAGTGGCAACTCTAAAAGAAGAGGACTATCATATGCGAGTACATCTGATATTTTAAAACTACCAGTTACCGCTGCCATACTTATTACTACAAGTGTTAAAAGTGGCTCGTAAGTGAATATTTGTAAAAGTTCTCTTTGCGCACCAATTTGCGAGAAAGGTGAAGGTACTGCAAATGCTCCGATACAAAGAAAGACCGCACCTACTGCTTGTACAAAAAGAATAAGTAATAAATCTGACTGTATAAAAAATAAAAACACTGTTGTTGCTGATGCTGTGACGTAAACCCAAGCACTAAAAGCAATCCAAACATTTGTTGTTGTGCGCTCCTTGCCCCATAATTTTGCAACATCGTAAAATGGTTGCATTAATGGAGGACCTGTACGAGATTGAAAACGTGCTGTTAATTTTCTATCAAGCCCTGTTATCAAACCACCTGCGATTGGTGCAAGTAGAATGCTTAATAAGCCAAATAAAAGTATATTTTGTGTACTATACATTGAGAGAACCTCCAAACATTAATAATAACAACATCAACGCCCCAAAGTTTACTAAAGGAGTTAAGCGTTCCTCTCCAAATATGCCAAGCAGATAATAGTTTGAAAAACGCATTTCTACTTCTTTATCCATAGGTCCAATATAGCTACCTTGTACGGGCGCTACTAAGCCATTCATATACGGTTCTAAGTATTTATCACGAGGTCTGCGTTTTATCATACGAATCGCAACCATAAGCCCAATAAATACTAGTAGGAATAATGGGTAGACCATAAATATTCCAAGATAATTATTTAAACCAGCACCAGACATAATATCTATACCCACCTGAGGGGCTATAAATGTTGTGTAGATAATTGGTGAAGATGCACTTAAAATAAGAACTAAACCACATAATGATCCTAAAGAAAATCTCATAACTTTAGACATTTTTTCTTTAGGTATTTCTAAATGCTCGAAAGTATAAAGAAGTGTTCCAGCCCAACGAGACCAATAAACTACTGTCATACCAGAACCAAATGCAAGCAGTACAAGCAGTATCATATTATTAATAGCTGCACTTATTGCCATCCATTTACCTAAAAGCATACCAAACGGTGGAAGCATCATAGTTAAAATACCTATGAGCATAATTAATGTTGTCCATGGCATACGTGAATAAAGACCACGCATATCTTCAATATCTTGTGAGCCTGTAGCTTGATCTACCGTACCAACGCATAGGAAAAGAAGCGCCTTTGATACAGCATGGAAGATAAGAAGAACCATTGCCGCAGCTAGTGCAGCTTCTGTATTTATACCTGTACAAGCAACAATAAGTCCTAAGTTACTTATGGTTGAGTAGGCAAGAATTTTTTTACCGTTACTTTGTCCCATGGCAAGGGCTGCAGCTGTTATGAAAGTAAAACCACCTATAAATGCTATTGATGTACTAAGGTGAGTTCCTTCAAAGGCTGGTGAAAAACGAAGTAAAAGATATACTCCTGCTTTTACCATTGTACTTGAGTGCAGTAGTGCTGAGGTTGGAGTTGGTGCAACCATTGCTCCTAGCAGCCAACTTTGAAAAGGCATTTGAGCTGCCTTTGTAAGACCTGCTAAAGAAAGAAGCGCTAGTGGTATAAGTGTTACGCCAAACCAAACATAATCGTGAATGATATATTGAATATCTGTTGTTCCTACAAGATCATAAATCCAAACAATACCCACTAAAAGAGCTAAACCACCAAGAGCGTTTATTGTAAGCGCATTCAGTGCATTTTTTTCTGCTATTTCTGTTTTATCATGCCCTATTAATAAGAAAGAACAAATTGTTGTAACTTCAAAGAAAAAGTAAAATAACCCTAAATCATCAGCAAGGACGAAACCATTCATTGCCCCTAAAAATACAAGCAAGAGTGCAAAAAATTGTGGCTGACGACTTTTTGTTAAATGCAAATGCTCTTCGTGCACGTTCATGTAAGGAATTGAATATAAACAAATAATTGAACCTACTATAGATACTATAAGAATCATTATCTTTGCAAGATCGTCTATAAAAAAGAGCGGTACAACTACTGAGTGATCTAAAAGAAAAAATTCAAAAAAGCAAAATAAGCCAATTTGCGCAAGAGACAAGAGTATTATGAGCGCATGTTTATAGCGAATACCAAAATAAAGCATCGCTGCAAGCACTACAAAATCAAAGAAAAGTACTATGGTTTTTGTATTAAAACCAAACATAGTATTTGCAGAATCTATAAGCCCACTTTCACCCACAAGCAGAAGCGATGCCCCTATAAGTGAAATACCTACGATACCAATAATCGTGTTTCGAAATACTGCATTCTGCACTACATAGCAAAGAACCCCTGCTATAATTGGACAGACTATAAGTATAAAAAGAAGTATGTTTAGCATATGTTGACCATTTTATTACCTACGATAAAAAGTTTCGCTTAAAAAGGCATTTTTCTTACTTTAAACGCCCTAAAAAAAATCTAGCCTTACCTCTTCTATAATACTTGTGATTTTTTTGCAACCTATTTATAATTTCTTTTATAAAAAAATAATTGGTTCTACCAAATGTACATTTATATAGTTATATCAATATAAATAAGGATTTTTTCAACTACTTATTCCTTGCTGTAGAAATTTATTTACTCCATTTTCAATAAAAATAAGGTATGTAGAGAAAACAGAAAAAAGAATTATTCAGATGAAAAATACTTTATCAGAATTAAATAATTAATATTATATACAAAGAGAAATGAATACGTGCTCAGTGTGTGCAGAGAGAGAGTTAATATATGTGTGAAAGTTATATGCGGGTGTGTGGTGTAAAAGATAATACATAATTTAATGCGTGAGGTTAATGCGTGAGGTTAATGCGTGAGGTTAATGCGTGAGGTTA
>CAMQUX010000012.1 GCA_947037905.1 uncultured Desulfovibrionaceae bacterium
CTATTCTTATAAAAATTTTGAAGATCATCTGTTAAAATTAAACCGTTACGCAGCACTTGGAACAAAAGATTTAGAAGCGCGTGGTAAAAAGGGCGGAATATTTCAAGCTATTATGCACGCTAAATTATGTTTTTTCCGCCTTTATTTCTTAAAAAAAGGTTTTCTCGATGGACGTGCAGGATTTTTATACACAGCGCATTATGCTTTTTATACTTTTATAAAATACATACGTATAAATGAAGGTGATTGGGGAAAAGCTAACAGAAATAGAGATAAAATAGAGAAAAAGTAAGAGATTTTTAAAACCTAAAATACTTAATTATAAAATATTTAAGTTATAGTTAAAAGTTAACCTTAAATAAAATATATTAAGCAAAATATATTAAGTTAAAAATATTAAATTAAATAATATCAAGTTATATATTAATTGGTAAAAATAAAAGGTGAGCATTATAAAAATGTTCACCTTTTATTTTACTCTTTAGGTAATTTAAAAAAATCTATACGCATTATTAAACTACTTTATATGCCGAGTAATAAACCTTCTGCCAAATGCTATCCCTGGTTTCTCAATAAATCTATAAGAAAAATATGATATAATAAATGTTAGAATAAAAAGAATAACAACTGATAAATACCAGAAACTATTTGGCATAAGCTTGTTCAATAAATTAATAACAACAAAATGCCAAAAATAACAACTGTAGCTAATTTTTCCTATAAATTGAATAACACTACCGCTAATTAAAAGAGAGGTGCTCTGTGATGCAATAAGTATAAATACTCCAAAAAAACAGACATAAGAAATTATGTGCATGCCTAAATGTGCAAAAATTAAAAGTGTTAAAAATGAAAGATATAAAAGTATATTTATATATGTTTTACTTATTTTCTCAAATACCAATAAATATTTTGACCAAATAAAATATGCAAATATTCCCATAAAAAAAACAAAATATTGAGTAAATACTGAATAGAATTTATACATATACGCATTACCATAATTAGTCCCTAAATACTTCCCAAGATAACCACATGTAATTTGAACAACCCAAAATACTACAAAAGCTGTTTTAAAATTTCGTATATATTTGAAAAATAACGGAGCTAAAAGATAAAAATACATCTCTGTTGAAATACTCCAACCACCTGGAACATAGTGTTGAAAATTTCCAAAATCCCAAACATCCATAAATGTTGATGTTAATATAATATTAACAATATTAAATTCATTAAATTCAATAAGTTTAGTAATAACTCCAATTAAAAGAAATAGACCAAAAAGAGGATAAATACGAAAAAACCTTCTTAAATAAAAGCTTTTTATATTATTAATAGAGAGAAAATTACTATACTTATATAAATTATAAAAAATAGTAAAAGCACTCACAACAAAAAAAAGTGGAACTCCTCGTTGACCAGAGTATGCGAAAGGATGTGTAAATTCAGTAAGACCAAAAGTTTTTAACCCATTTGATGAATGAACTAATATAACCCCAATAATTGCCCAACCACGAAGTGCATCTAAAAAACCTAAATACTCTACTTTATTAACTACACTTTTATAACTCATTATTTTATAACTCATTATTTTATTATAACTAAAAAAAATAATAAATTATCAAATTAATAATTTATTATTTTTATTTTTTAATTTTTAAATACTTATACTATTCGCTTACAATTTTATCTTGCGCTTCTGTTAAGAAAAATTCTTTTTTTAGAATTCTTTCTTTTAAATCTTCTGCTACTTCAATAGAAAGAGCATAACTTGTAAGCGGTACTGCTTGTACTTTTTTTCCTTCCACTTCTATTTCGCCACTTTGTAATTCTTCAAAAGTAACATGTTTTATTACTCGTGGGTTACCATTTGGATAATCATTTCCATAATCTTTTACAGGAACTTGAATATCTTTATTAGCAACACCTGTATACCATGCTAAATCTTCATTTAAAATTGGAATAGGAATAGCTACACCTAATGCAATAGAGCAACCATATCCTATAATACTTAAACCGCGCACATAACGTGGGTTCATTTTTTTAAGATCACCTTTTAACATAAGCGTTCCAGAACCACCAAGAGGAATACCTCTTTCATTACGAGCTGGTTTTTCATCATGCTGTGTTCCAGCACCAATAACAAAGCCCTCAGCACCCCCCATAAGGATTTTTGTACCAAGGCCAATGGTTTTAAAGTACGGGTCATTAAAGAGCGGAGAATACTCACCAGCGGTTGCGTAGTTCGCATTTAAACCATTAGGTTTAATAGGTCCCATATATGTATAGATAGTTTTATTAGAATAATTTATGGCGCAATTATAATTTTGATAACAATTACGAGGATTTAACATAACAGCATCACGTAAATCGTCTAGTGTTATATCTTTTTCTATTTCTTTACGAGGATAACAATCAGTGCCGTACGCTTCTGCACGTAGATGTACTGTTTTACCTTTAATTAAATCTTCCACAACATGCCCACCACCGTATTTAAAAGCGCCAGGGTAAACTTTATTTAAAGGATCATCTTCAGATACTTCAGTGCAGCCAATATACGCATCAACTGCTGCAATACCAGAATAGCAGAAAACGTTATTGAGCCACATTTTTGTAACTTTCATAAGTGGAGGCTGTTGACCTATATTAAAAAAAACGCCAGATGAGCACATGGTTGAAAAAGTACCAGTTGTTACAACATCAACTTTTTTTGCAGCACTTTCTTTACCTTCTTCTTGTACAAGCTTGGTCATTTCTCCAGCTGTTAGAATTACAGCTGTTCCATTTGCTATTTTTTCGTTAATTTCTTTTATAGTGCGTAAATTTGCCATATATCCTCCAAATAAAATATCCTATACTTTTGCTTATTATTATAAGAAAAGCAAGAAAATATTCTAGAAGAAATAATAAAATATTCGTTATTAAACTTGGCAAAATAATTCTTTTTTGTTACAGTCTTTAGTTAGTGATTGTCAGACGTGAAATAAAAATTATTAAACTGTATATAAGTATGTTACTTATAATATCTTAAAATGTTCCTATTGTTCATAACTTAAATTATAAACAAATATTTGTATAAACTGTTACTAAATGACTTGTAAAAAAATCATAAAATATACAATAAAATAAACCTGTTAAACTACTTATCAACAAACGAACAGGGCTAATAAAAAGAATAAAAAAAGAAATACATTATTTTATATATATATTTTTTAAGAAAGGAGTGAGTATGTTTTTAAGAGTAAATAGAGATGATATAATCGAAGGGTTACATAAGTCTCATAATATTATCCCTGCTAAAACAGGAACAACGTATCTCCGTACTATTTGGCTACAAGGAAAAAATGACACTCTTTCTATAAGCTCAACTGATTCTAATTTAGAATTCTGTGGACAATATAAAGCTTTTATTCAACAAGAAGGACTTGTTGGTGTACAAGGTCGAGCTTTATATGATCTCATAAAAAAACTCCCATCAGGTGAACTTATTTTTACTGTTGAAAACAATAGTACTCTTTTAATAGAGCAAGGTAGCAGAAAATATAAACTCCCTACAAGTGATGTTGAATGGTTTCAAAAATTTCATGATTTTCCTGAAGAAAAATCTCTTTTCTGGTCAAGTGATTTCCTACATGAAATTATTGACCGTATAAGCTACTGTGTAAATGATGACGAGAGTATGGAAGCTATTAGCTGTTTATATATGACAAATAAAGAAGATAATGACGAAAAATCTCTTGAAGTTTGTGGATTAAATGGTCATCAATTCGCTATGTATAATTTTATAAATGACGATATATATAATCTTTTAGAAGGTTCTCCTCTTCTTATTCAAAAGAAATATTTAATGGAATTAAAAAAATGGCTCACAAGCGAAGAAATAGAATTAAATATTAGTGAAAAACGTCTCTTTTTTCGCACAAGCGATAAAACAGAAATGTTTTCTTTACCACTTTCTTATTATTCTTACCCTAATTACTATTCTTTCCTTAACCGTTTAGAAGAAAAAAACAGTGTCCTTGAAATAGATAGAGTAGAGCTATTAAACGCTCTAGATAGAATAGCTATTTTTAACACTGTAAATAGATGCGCATATATTAATTTTTCAAGCTCAGAGATAACTCTTTCTGGAAAAGGACAAGAAGTTGGTGCAGGACGTGAAAATATTCCTTGTACATTTACAGGCGAACTTACACGCATAGCTTTTCCAACTAAAAACTTAATAGAAATACTTGGACATTTTAATTCTAAAAAAATCCGCTTCACTTTAAGTGGAACAGAAGATCCTTGTGGAATAACAGGTGATGATGATTTATCTTATCAAGTAATACTTATGCCAATGATGATTCAAGAAGAAAACTATAATGAGATAGATTCTTAAAACTCTTTCTCAATTATCTAGATAAAACTTATTTTAAAAATGAAGGACAAGAAAACACATGACGGAAAAGAATACTAATTCGTATGGTGCAGATCAGATTACCGTACTAGAAGGCTTAGAAGCAGTACGAAAACGCCCAGCGATGTATATTGGTTCAACAGATGAAAGAGGACTGCATCACCTTGTTTATGAAGTAGTTGATAACTCCATAGATGAAGCAATGGCAGGTCATTGTACAAAAATTAAAGTAACTATCCATATAGATAATTCTGTGACAGTTTCTGATAATGGTCGTGGAATACCTGTGGATATCCATCTTAAAGAAGGTGTACCAGCACTGCAAGTTGTTATGACTATCTTACACGCAGGTGGTAAGTTTGATAACGATGCGTATAAAGTATCTGGTGGTCTTCATGGTGTTGGTGTATCTTGTGTTAACGCTCTTTCAATCAAACTAGAAGCAACTATTCGCCGAGAAGGTAAAATATATCGTCAAGAGTACAGTAGAGGTATTCCTCAAACAGGTGTAGAAGAAATAGGCGTTGCAGAAAACACAGGAACAGCTATTCGCTTTTATCCTGATGATGAAATATTTGAAACAACAACTTTTGATTTTGTAACACTCAAAAGACGTTTTAAAGAATTAGCATACCTTAACAAAGGGCTTGAAATTAATTTTAATGACGAGCGCACAGAAGAAAAAGAAACTTTTATTGCAGAAGGTGGGCTTGTTTCTTTTGTAGAAGATTTAAATACAGGTTTAACAGCTGTACATGATGTAATTTATGCAACAGTTGAAAAAAACTCTGTAATAACAGAACTTTCCCTGCAATATAATACTAGTTATAAAGAAAGTGTTCTTACTTTTGCTAATAATATCCGCACAATAGAGGGTGGAAGTCACTTAGTAGGGTTTAAAACAGCCCTTACTCGTGTGTTTAATAAATTCATCGAAACAGCAGATTTACCTAAAAAATTACAAGAAACACGTCTTTCAGGTGATGATATGCGTGAGGGTTTAACAGCTGTTATATCTGTTAAATTACCTTCGCCACAGTTTGAGGGGCAAACAAAAACAAAACTTGGTAACTCAGAAATACTCGGTATTGTTTCTACAATGGTTTACGAGCAACTTTCTATTTATTTAGAAGAGCATCCTAAAGAAGCTAAAGCAATAGTAGAAAAACTAATCGATGCAGCGCGCGCTCGTGAAGCAGCACGTAAAGCAAGAGATTTAGTTCGTCGTAAAGGTGCTTTGTCAGATAATTCACTTCCAGGGAAACTAGCAGATTGTCAGTCTAAGAAACCAGAAGAAAGTGAACTGTTTATAGTGGAAGGAGATTCAGCTGGCGGGTCTGCAAAACAGGGGCGTAACCCAAAAATACAAGCAATACTCCCACTTCGTGGTAAAATATTAAACGTTGAAAAAACTCGTATGGATAAAATGCTCTCTAACAGAGAAATACGAGCAATGATAACAGCTATGGGTGTTGGTGTTGGTGAAGATGAAAAAGATTATACTAAATTACGTTATCATAAAATAGTTATCATGACCGATGCTGACGTTGATGGTTCGCATATTAGAACACTGCTTCTAACATTCTTTTATCGTCAATATGAAGAACTTATCCGTGGCGGATATCTCTATATAGCACAGCCACCATTATATAGAGTTCATAAGGGAAAATTTGAAAAATTCGTAAAAGATGATGATGAACTGCGTGATTTCCTTTTTGGAAAAGCAAGTGAATCGCTTAAAATACAAGCTAAAAATGGTGATATTTTAGAGAAAAAAGATTTTTATAAGTTCCTTATGAAAATACAAAAAATGCGTAATCGTTTATCAGAAGTAAATAATATAGGCATCGAAAGTACTATATTTATTCACTTAACTCAGAGTACAGAAACTATTGATAGTGCTTTCTTTGAATCAAAAGGAAGTGAGAACTTTACTAATTATTTAAAAGAAAAAGAATTATCAGTAAGTTTTATTGAGGAAAAAGAGGAAGAAGAAGAAATAACTCGTTATTATCTTTTATTCGAAAATAAAAACTCTCAACGTACTCGTATACCATTAGAATTTTTTAAATCTAAACTATTCAAAAGTGTTCATGAGCAATTTGCTGAGTTCCGTGAAAAATATACAGACATTCAATTTTCATTAGTAAAAGATTCTACTACAACAGACGAAGATGTAGAAAGTTTCTTAGACGTTTTTGTATTATTAGAAACAGTAGTACAAGAGATGGATAAGAATTTTGGAATACAGCGCTATAAAGGTCTAGGTGAGATGAACCCAGAACAGTTATGGGATACGACCATGGATCCAGACAGACGTATAATGCTTCGTGTTGATATTAAAGACGCAGTAGAAGCAAATAATCTGTTTACAGATTTAATGGGCGATAATGTAGAGCCACGTAGAGCGTTTATAGAACATAATGCGCTAAACGTTCGTGAATTAGATATTTAATAGAAATATTTAATAAATATTTATCAGAAACAGTCATTTGGAGACAATAATGAGTGAACATTATATTACAATCGAAGAAGAGTTAAAAAAGAGTTATTTAGAATATTCTTTAAGTGTTATAATAGGTAGAGCAATACCAGATGCTCGTGATGGATTAAAACCAGTACATCGTCGCATATTATTTGCTATGCATGATTTAGGAAACGGCTGGAATAGATCGTATAAAAAATCCGCCCGCGTAGTCGGTGACGTAATTGGTAAGTATCACCCACATGGTGACACAGCCGTTTATGATGCGCTTGTTCGTATGGCACAACCTTTTTCCATGCGAGACACACTAGTAGACGGTCAAGGTAACTTTGGTTCTATAGATGGTGATGCAGCTGCTGCCATGCGTTATACCGAAGTACGTATGACTCGTTTAACTGGCGAATTTTTAGCAGATATAGACAAAGACACAGTAGATTTTCGTGCTAACTACGATAACTCTTTAAAAGAACCAACAGTGCTTCCAACAAAAGTACCAGCACTTCTTTTAAACGGAACATCAGGTATAGCAGTTGGTATGGCTACAAATATCCCACCACATAATCTATCAGAACTTATCGATGGCTGTTTACATCAGCTTGATAATCCAGAATGTAGCGTGCGTGATTTAATGGAGTTCATTAAAGGACCAGATTTTCCAACAGGTGCATCATGCTACGGCGGAAAAGGCTTAACAGATGCTTATCATACAGGTCGTGGTTCCATTCGTATCCGCGGTGAAGTGCATACAGAAGAAAGTAAATCAGGTAGAGAATCTATTGTTATTACAGAAATACCATACGCAGTAAATAAATCTGTAATGGTTGAAAAAATAGCAATGCTTATTACTGAAAAAAGAATAGAAGGTGTATCAGATTTACGTGATGAAAGTGATAGAACAGGAATACGTGTTGTTCTTGATTTAAAACGTGGCACAATAGTAGATATCGTCGTAAATAGTCTTTATAAATTCACACAACTTGAAACAAGTTTTGGTATAAATATGATGGCTGTGGCAAATAATAGACCGCAGTTATTAAATCTTAAAAAAGCGCTCACTTATTTCTTAGAACATAGACGTGAAGTAGTTTTACGTCGTACACGCTACGATTTAAGTAAAGCAGAACACCGTGCGCATATATTAGAAGGCTTAAAAATTGCTGTTGATAATATTGATGAAGTTGTAAAACTTATCCGTGCATCAGCAAATCCAGTAGAAGCAAAAGAATCTTTAATAGTACGCTTTAGTTTATCATCAATCCAATCGCAAGCAATACTCGATATGCGCCTGCAACGTTTAACGAATATGGAACGAGATAAATTAATCGAAGAGTTCGAAGCTTTATTAAAACAAATCGAATATTTCCGCTCAATTTTAGGGAACGAAGAAGTTCTTCGTGGCGTTATTCGTGATGAATTACAATATATTCGCGATAACTTCTCAACCCCACGTAAAACCGTTCTTTTAGATAACGATCCAACTTCAATAGATATCGAAGATCTTATTCCAGATGAAGACGTTGTTGTTATTCTTTCTCACCGAGGATACATAAAACGTACACTACTATCTAACTATCATGCACAAAAACGTGGTGGAAAAGGAATAGCAGGAACGCAAACAACAGAAGGTGATAGCATTCAAAGCTTAATTTTAACAAGTAATCATCAGCATCTGTTACTCTTTACCAACCAAGGTAAAATGTTCCAGTTAAAAGCACACCAAGTGCCAGAAAGTGGACGCTATGCAAAAGGTGCACATATTAATAACTTACTCCCTCTTGAGAAAGAAGAAGTAATAACAACAGTTTTAACTATGCGTGAAATGACTGGCGAAAGTTATTTGATGTTCTTTACAAAAAAAGGACGAATCAAACGTAGTGCGCTCGAACTTTATAAAAATTGTCGTACATCAGGCATAAGAGCTGTTAATTTAAACGATGATGATGAACTTATTTTAGTAAAAGAAGTATCAGATAATGCTGATTGTATAATTATAACAAAACAAGGGAGTGCAATTCGCTTTAATGTAGAAGATGCACGACCACTAGGAAGAAGCACAGCAGGCGTAAAAGGTATAGCACTTCGTCAAGGTGATGAAGTAGTTGCAGCGGTTGTGACCGATGAAACAACACGTCAGCAGTTACTAACAATTGCAGAAGGTGGATTTGGTAAACGAACAGAGCTTGAGCATTACCGAGTACAAAGTCGTGGTGGTATGGGTATAATCAATATGAAAGTATCCACCAAAACAGGCAAGGTAGTGGGCGCAATGCTAGTTGGCGAAGATGATGAAGTAGTACTTATCACATCAGGAAACAACGTTATCCGCTTCCATGTGAAAGAAGTAAGTTTAGTCGGTCGTGCAACTCAAGGAGTACGACTAGTACGTTTAAAAGAAAAAGAATTCGTATCAGATTTTGATTACGTGAATGATGATAAGTTTGATAGTGTTGAAACGGAAAGCTAATGTTCTTACGAAGTCTTTTTATAAGTGTTTTTTTTCTGCTCGCTGGATGTAGCTCTCAAGATTTACCCAATGAAGTACTTTTTGAGCAAGCTGAAAGTAGTTTTTCTAAGGGTTGGTTTATCGATGCTGATAAGAATTATAAAGAGTATTTACGTACAGTTTATAATGGTCAAAATCGATATAAGGCATGGAAAAGAATTATTTTCATATCTGATAAGATATATAATAATAATAAATTAGTATATTCTTTGCTAGAATCAATGCATTTAGAATTCAAGAGTACTAAAAAACGGGTGAAGGTGGCAAAGCTTTTTGCAGAGCATGAAAGAAATGCTGGAAATAATGAGAAGGCATTAGAGCTTTACCGGGAAATATTGTTATATGAAGATAGAGCAGATGGTGCAAAAATTCTTTTAAAAATGGCAGAGTTAAGTCGTCATGAAAAGGATTTTAATCGAGCGTTTCTTTATTTGAATGAAGCTTTAGAGCGTGTAGTCTCAAATAAATTAAAAGAAGAAATTCTGTATGAAAATGCACAAACATGTATAATGGTAGGTAAAAATATAGCTGCTGAAGAAATTTTGCGAGACTTATATTTAAACAGTAAATCGAAAGAAATATATTTTTTAGCAAGTTTTTCTTTAGTGGATATTTTAGAGCAAAAAGAAGCGTTTGAGGAAGGATTTGAAATACTTGATAATGTAAGGAAAGTGCATCCTAACCCATCAGTAGTAGATGTTCGAATAGAAGTTTTAAGAAAAAAAAATAAATTATAAGAAACAATCAAATTAGTATCAGCTATTTTGTACTCGTTCTATAAATAAGCCATAACGATTTAGTTTATGGCTTATTTATTTTTTACAGAGCATTTAATAGTATAAAATAGAATTTGATTTAGTTTTATAGAATAGAATTTTTTTATGACTTTTAAATTATATTTTAGTTGTTAACATATAGTAATATATGGATAATATTGTATATTGCAATATAGATATTTAAAAAAGAGAAATATAAGTTTTTACAGATATTTTAGCGGTGCATGAGTGATAGATAAAATTATAAGAAGCTCTTGCAATTGGTTTTATTTTGTGGGATAAAAGATAAATTTCTTTATAAATAGATTTTTTTTTACTAAGCTATTGCATAAAGATAAATGATTTTTTGTAGAGAAGTAAGTTATTATAGTTTAAATGAGAGGTAAAATAATGGCATCGTTTATTTATGTATTTTCATATTTGTGTGTTTTAATTTGTTTGTTCTTTGTTGTAACAAAAGTAATATCTTACGTGAAAAAACCTTTACATGTACGCTGGGAATTATATCCAGTAGCTCATGAGGGTGCACGTGCAAGTTACGGTGGAAGTTATTTAGAAGATACAGACTGGTGGGAAAAAAAGCCTCATGTATCTTTAATATCAGAATTAAAAGCTATGGCACTTGAAATCTTCTTTATGCACTGTACATTTGAGCATAAAAGAGACTTATGGTACCGCACATATCCTTTTCATATAGGTCTTTATTTTGTAATAGTAGCAGCAGCTGGTACCGGACTAGGTGCTTTTGGAATAGTTTTTGGAGCATTAGGAACGGGCGGATTTTGGATGTTTTTAGAGCAAGTAGTTAACTACTTAACAGCAATCGGATTTTCAGCATTACTCATTGGCTCAGTAGGTTTATTTTTACGCCGTTTAAGCGATAAAGGACTTCGTAAATATAGCACAATGGAGCATTTCTTTAACTTAGCTCTTTTTGCAGCATTTGCAGCATTTGGTCTTTTAGTATGGTTATCTACACCATCTTTTTATGTTTTAGGTCGTGATTTTTTTGCTAATATGTTACAATTAAATTTTGTAGCCCTAGACAATCTTTTCTTTAGTGTTTACTTAATATTAGGATTCTTTGCAGTAGCATATATTCCAGCAGGCTTTATGGGTCATGTATTCATGAAATACTTCTTATATCATGATATTCGTTGGGGTGATAAACCATCATATAACAACAAAAAGATACAAGAAAGTTTCATGTCTAACTTAGGTAAACCAGTAGACTGGAAAGCAGATCACATAAAAGGTGATGGCAAAAAAACATGGGCAGAAGTTGCAACAACTAACCCAACAAAAACAGATGAGGACAAATAACATGGCGAAAACAGATAATTTACAATTAAAAGATATCTCTAAAAAAGAAGGTTTTTTAACAACAGTGGATAATAGTGATTTAATTAAACTTCCATTTGAAACAAATGACGAAGAATGGAATGAAGTATCTGCAGAATATGAAGATAAATACTGTTCTTTATTAGATGGAATGAACGTATTAAATATTCCTAAACCTAAGACACCACAAGAAGAAGAAGAGCTAGTAAACGGCTTTTTAGCAGGAATGCGTAAACTTTTCTCACCTGATAATAACTGGACATTCTTAGCAATGTTAGACACATCAATGGATTACTGTGCACAGTGTAACTCCTGTTCAGATGCGTGTCATTTATATTATGGCTCAGGCGAAAACGAAATGTATCGTCCGAATTATCGTTCAGAAATATTTCGTCGAATTTACAGAAAATATGTAAAAAAAGAACCATTCGCAGCATGGCGTTATGGTGATATCGATTTAAACTGGCAAACAGTTGCACGTTTAGGCGAACTTGCTTATCGTTGTAACTTATGTCGCCGTTGTGCACAAACCTGTCCAATTGGTTCAGATAATGCATTAATAGCTCGTGAAATTCGTAAATTATTTAGTCAAGAGCTCGGAATTTATCCTGTAGAACTTCATGAAAAAGGTTCTATGTTACAACTTTCTAAAGGTTCTTCAACAGGTATGACTGGCGAAGTTGTAAAGAGCAACGTTGACTTTATCGATGAAGATTACTCAGAAGTAACAGGTTATGAGTTTAAAACACCTTGGGACGTGCAAGGAGCAGATATTCTTCTTCTTCATAACGCAGGTGAAATCATGGCTTGGCCAGAAAATATTGCAGCTTTCGCTATCATAATGGAAGCAGCAGGACTTTCTTGGACAATGTCTAGTGAACTTGCAGCGTACGACTCAATCAATTACGGCGTTTTCTATGATGATGCTCAGTTTGCACGTACTGCAATTTTGCATGCACAAGCAGCTAAAAACTTAGGCGTTAAGAAAATAGTTTTAGGTGAGTGCGGTCATGCTCATAAAGCATTAACAATTATAGCAGACCGTGTGTTACCACCAGAACTCGCAATCCCACGTGAGAGCTGTTTTCCACTTCTAAGAGATATAGTTATGTCTGGAAAGATTAAATTTGATCCATCACGTAACGATTTCCCTGTGACAATTCATGATCCATGTAACGTAGTACGTTTAATGGGCATAGTAAAACCACAACGTGAAATATTACATAAACTTTGCCCACAGTTCAGAGAAATGCCAGATAATGGTGTGGATAACTACTGTTGTGGTGGTGGTAGTGGTTTTGCAATCATGAGCCGTAACAATATTG
Organism: uncultured Desulfovibrionaceae bacterium; assembly: GCA_947037905.1. Lineage (GTDB taxonomy): Bacteria > Desulfobacterota > Desulfovibrionia > Desulfovibrionales > Desulfovibrionaceae > CAMQUX01. The sequence goes on from CAMQUX010000012.1 coordinate 12,830, forward strand.
AACAATGGCGTTACAAAATAAGCGGACGTAAAAAAATGGAACAGATTTCTGCAGCATTTTCAGATTGTATGGAACCAGAAATTCAAAAATATATTTGCGCACCTTGCTCTAACTGTAAAGGACAAATTCGTGAAATGCTTGAGCATTATGAATTATTCGAAAAAAGCAGCATGGCTTATGGTGGCATAGTAGAACTTATTGTGAACGCCATGGTAGATGTGAATCCTGGATTCATTAACTGGGAAGAAGAATAATCTATTTAAAATAGAAAAATAAAAAATCTATTTAAAACACTAAAATAGTATAAAAAGAGAGACGAAAGTCTCTCTTTTTATTTGCGCTATTGGCAATGATACGTTATAAAATTAGGAATGATACGTTGTAAAATAAAATTAAAAACAATACCTCGTAAAATAAAATTAAAAACAATACGCTATAAATTAGCAATAATATGTTATCAAAAGCTACTAGATAGAATGGGGAAGCTAAGTAATGAAGAAGTTATTTGTATTAGTATTTTTAACAATATTTTTTTTGCATGTAAGCAAAGACATAAGTTATGCAAATGAAGAAATGTATAAAAAAGCAGAATCAGGTGATGCTAATGCTCAGTATTTGTTAGGAAATAAATATTTTCAAGGCGATGGAATTGAGAAAAGTTACAAACAAGCTGTTTATTGGTTAGAAAAATCAGCCGAGCAAGGCAATAGGGACGGACAAGCAGCTTTAGGTTTACTTTACTGTAGCAGTATGGGAGTAAGCCAAGATTATGAAGCTGGATTTTATTGGTTTTATGAGGCTGCAGTACAAGGTCACAAAGAATCTCAAAAGCTTGTGAGTAGTATGTATAAAGCAGGTTTAGGAGTATATCCAGATGAGTATAAGTCAGTATTTTGGGGCACAAAAGATCCGAAAATAGAGTTATATGAGTCCCAGTATTTATTTGCTAAACGTATATACGACGGCGAAAAAGGAGTCGTAAAAAATTATGCGCAAATTATATATTGGTTAGAAGAATCTGGAAATAATAATAATGAAAAAGCGCTCAATTTACTTGGTCTAATTTATTCTAAAGGTGAGGGTATAATTGTTCAAAATGATTCACTATCAATTAAATGGTACACTAAATCAGCAGGCCTTGGTAATTTAGAAGCGCAAAATATATTAGCAGATATATATTACTATGGACTAGTTACAGAAAAAGATAGAAAGCAGGCTGCATTTTGGTATGAAAAGTCAGCAGAACTAGGGCAGATGAGTAGCCAATATAAAATAGGAAGTATGTACTACTATGGCAATGGAGTAAGTAGAGATACAAAAGAAGCTGCTGCATGGTACCAAAAAGCAATGGATCAAGGAAGCTTAGAGGCGGCAACGTTACTAGGAGAGATTTACATCACAGGTGATGGCGCAGAGCAAGACTATGCACAAGCACTCAAAATATTAGAGCCTGTAGTAGAAGAAGATTTAAAAGGCAATGGTTTTGGCGAGGTACTGGTTGCACGAATACATATGAATGCTTGGGGTGTTGAGAAGAACATAAAAGAGGCAATATCTTTCTATGAAAAAGGGGCAAAAAAGGGGCATGATCTTGCGGCGTATGAATTAAGTGAGATATATAAGAAAAATGAAGAGTATAAAAACGATAAGAAAGCATTTTTATTTTTAAAGCAGGCAGCAGAAAGAGGGCATAAAGAAGCAATTTATGCATTAGCAGAACATTTCGAAAAAGAAAAAAATATTTCAAAAGCATATCTTTGGTTTGCAATTGCAGAAATAAATGGAGTGAAAGGTGCAGGAAAAAAGAAAGATAATCTACAGAAATCTTTAACAGCTTCAGAAAAAATAGCACTCAATTACAGATTAGGGCAACTTTTCAGACTTGGTTCAAAAGATTTAAATATCGGGCAAAATTATGTAGCAGCTTTTGATTTTTATACATTATCAAGTAAAGACGGACATTTAGAATCTCAATATAATTTAGCACTTTTATATTATGAAGGGATTGAAATTAAGCGTAATGTTAAAGCCGCTTTTGAGTTATTTGAAAAAACGGCAAAAAGAGGTTACGGAAGAGGTCAATATTATGTAGGTAAATTATATGAAGAGGGCGATGGTATTCCTGAAAATAAAATAGAGGCATATGCTTGGTTAAGTGTTTCCATTGAAAATGGAAATGCTTTTGCAACAAAACGAAGAAATGAGATGGAAGAATTTCTTGAAGAAGAAGATTTAAATGCCGCAAAGATTAAAGCTGCGGAATACACAGAAAAATATGGTCCAAACTATAATGCTGCACTAAAAGCGAACGAATTAAAAGAAGCTGAGTTACGGGCTAATGAATTAAAAGCAAAAGAGAAAGAAGAAAAAGAAGCGAAAGAATCTGAGTAGATAATATGCAAATGTCTCGAATATAATATATTCTAATGACAAAAAATCAAAATACTAGTTAGATAATATATGAAAAGAGCTAAATCATTTAGCTCTTTTTTTTATATTTTCTTGAGCGTAATCGATTATTTACAAGGAATATAGAAATAAAGAATAACTAAAAATACTAATAGAAAACACAAATTACAAGATGAGTGAATAAAACAGTCATGAATTTATATGAACAATAAACAATGATTATACGAACAATTTATTTATAAAATTTATTAATTATTTAAACTGCTTAATATAGTTATGAACAATTGTTCGTAAGTAAATAAATATGAAACTTAGGCGCGAAACTTAGGCGCGAAACTTAGGCGCGAAACTTGAGCAGTAAACTTAGGTGTTAAACTTAGGCGCGAAAATGTGGTGCAAAAAAAAGTGTATACGCGAAAGAATTTATATAAAAAAGAACATATATATTTTTTTGATGAGTTTTATACACAGAGAGACTTTTTTATTTCGTATAGTCAAATATTCTAATTGTTATATGATGGTTTATCTCCCCAAAAAAT
>CAMQUX010000013.1 GCA_947037905.1 uncultured Desulfovibrionaceae bacterium
TCAAAAAGTATGAGTATGACTGGTTGGAGAATAGGACACTGCATCGCACATAAAGACCTTATAGATGCTATGACAAAACTCCAAGGACAAACTACCTCAAATGTAAATTCTATTGCACAAAGTGCTGCTGTTGTTGCTTTTAATAGCCCTTGGACTATTATTGAAGAGATGAAAGAATCCTTTATTAAACGCAGAAATATGGCTCATAAAATTATTAGCTCTTGGGATAATGTTGTATGCCCTCTTTCTGATGGTGCTTTTTATCTTTTCCCTACTATGAGTTCGTATTATTCTGAAAAAATTCCTAATTCCACTGCGCTTTGCTCGTATCTTCTTGAAGAAGCAGGTGTTGCGCTTGTACCTGGTATTGCTTTTGGCGATGATGCATGTTTACGTATTTCCTATGTTGTGAATGAAAAAGTGCTTATGGAAGCACTTAATAATATAACACTTGCCCTTGCTAAATTAAAAAAATGAACAAAAAAAATGCTGTTTTAAATTGGGCTGCTGCTCAAGAAGATATTCTCACATGTCAAAATATTGAAAAATATAGTGCTCTTGTTGCAGAAAGAATCTCTCTTGCTCATAGCGAAAAAAATCTTCCTTTTCTTAGTTGTGAATATTTTGAAAATTTATGTGAGCAAATAACAGAAAAAACTAGCTCTCTTAAAAAATATAAACACATGCTACTACTTGGTATTGGCGGTTCTGCACTGGGTGCAAAAGCACTGCAAAAAGCATTTGCTCCTGAGCAAGATTTCCCTTGTCATACTGGAAAATCTCTCTGGATTGCAGACAATGTCGATAGCACGCAAACAGAAAGTTATTTAAAAAATTTACCCGCAGAAGATACATGTATTGTTGTTATTAGTAAATCTGGCACAACAATCGAAACTATCACCCTCTATTTTCTCGTAAAAAAATGGCTGCAAGAAAAATTTCCAAGCTCATGGCAGGAGCATTTTTTTATAATCACAGGAAACGATGGTTTTCTCTTTGATGAAGCACTTGAGCATTCAATAAAATCCTTGCCAATTCCTGAGCACCTTGGCGGTCGCTATTCTATTTTATCAGCAGTAGGGCTTGTACCTGCTCACTTTTTAGGAATTGATATACAAAGTATACTTCTTGGTGCAAAAGAAACTCTCGCTTTTTTTGCAGAAGATACATTTTGTACCAAAAAACTCACTAAACACCCTGCTTTTTCTTTTGCTCTTTGGAATTTTATCATGATGCAGAAAGGAAAATCACAGCTGATTTTTTTCAATTATATTCCTGCTTGGAAATATTTTGGTGAATGGTTTGAGCAACTTTGGGCAGAGTCTCTTGGAAAAGATGGAAAAGGAAGCCTTCCCTTTACTGCAAGTGGTGTTACAGATCAGCATTCAATTAACCAGATGTTTCTAGCTGGGGAGAAAAATAAAGCGTGCCTTTTTATTTCTATGCCAGAACAAGAAAAAATGTTCCCCTTCCACATGCCACTTAAAGAGCCTTTTTCATATCTGCAAGATAGATATTTTAGCGACTTACTTTTTGCAGCAGGTGTTGGAACACAAACTGCACTAGAAGAAAGTGGCATGCCATTAGTATCTCTTGAAATACCTGAACCAAGCCCTTATTTTGCTGGAAAATTTATTGCGTTTTTAGGCGCAGCTACACTTTTTACAGGCTGGTTATTAGATGTTAATCCCATCGACCAACCAGCTGTTGAAAGTGGAAAGAAAATTACACGCGCTTGGTTTAATGCGCAAAATAGCCAGTTAAAATCTGCTAAAAAAACAGATTCTGACGCTAGTAATTCTGAAAAGACTAACTCTGAAGAAAATGTTTCTATCCAGAAATTTTTATAATGAAAAATTCCTCAAAAAAACGTAGTTTTAAAAAAAACTCTCCCCTACAATATGCTAAATTTCTTTCTTGGACTTTTTTTACGCTTACCTTAGGTTTTTCACTTATCATTTCTACAATTATAGCTAATTACGCAGAAGAAGTTGTTTTAAGTAAACAAAAAGAAAATGCGCTACTATTAGCAGAAAATCTCAATCATCAGATTTATACACGCTTCATGCTCCCAGCGGTTATTGGTTATGGTGGCGTAGATCTTACAAATACCGAACAATTCACCAGATTAGATCAAATCGTTAAAAATACAATACATGGTTTTAATATACGAGAGTTGCAAATTTATGATGATCGTTTTAAAGTATCTTATAGCATAAATAGCATACAGTTTGGAAAAAATGACATTGCAAATGATAATGTGCGCAGAACTTTTGAAGAAGGTAGTCCTAATTTTGAATATCATTCAAATGTAAAACCTTGGTATATTTTTCTGCCAAAAGATAAGCTACAAAACACTATTGCGCTCAATGTCACCTATCTTTTGCGTGCAAATAGTAACTTTGCCAACATAGAAAAAAATCCCATCATGGGAATTTTGCATTTTACTATGGACGTTTCAAATGATTATGCTATTTTACGTAACTTAGAATTATTTATTGTATCTCTTTCACTTTTCTCTGCTCTCCTGCTCTTTTTCATGATTCTTTATAATCTTCGTCGTGCAGATATCATTAATATCGAAAAAATCGAAAAAATTCAAAACTTAGAACGCAAGCTCTCACAAAATGAAAAATTAGTGGGCATGGGAACAATTGTAGCAGGAATAGCACACGAAATCAGAAACCCTTTAGGAATCATTCAATCTTCCACAGAGTTGCTTCTTAATCAAAAAACAAAAAATAAAGATAAATTTAATGCTGATACAAATGAACTCAGTATAAAGGATAAGGAATTAGATAAAGCTAGAAATAAAGAAATACAACTTCTTTCCATAGTCTTTAATGAAACCAAGAGGCTAGCCTCTCTTGTGGGGGATTTTTTAGACTATGCAAAACCTAAATATCCTGCAAAGCAAAAAGTAGATTTAGATAGTATTTTTGAACAAATCACTACTTTTTTAGACTTAGAATTTCAGAAATGTAACGTACACATCATAAAAAAATATCCCCGACCAATATCAACAATAGGTGATAAAGAGTTACTTTACCAAGCATTTTATAATATAATAACAAATGCTTTTCAAGAAATAGAAAAAAACGGTGGGACTATTTTTATTTCTGCCATAAAGAAATATAATGGTATTTTAGTGACTATTGGCGATACTGGAGAAGGATTTGACATAAACCTTATTGAAAAAATAAAAACACCTTTTTTCACCACCAGAAAAAAAGGAACCGGACTAGGACTACCTATTGCATTAAATATATTCGAAAGCCATAATGCGGAAGTGGAACTATACAATACGAAAGAAGGTGGCTGTGTGAGTATTTTCTTCCAAGCGAACACTGTGCCTACCCAAGAGATATAATTGAATTTTTAAGCACTATTATTCTCTTCATGAGGAATTTTTATGAATGAAAATCATATACTGATTATTGATGATGAAAAAAACTATTTACTTGTTCTTGAAACACTACTTAGTGACGAAGGATATAGAGTAACAGCTCTTGATGACCCAGAAATGGCTCTTGCTTATTTAGAAGAATCTGAAGTAGATGTTGTTATTACTGATATGAAAATGCCAGGAATTTCAGGAAAAGAAGTGCTTGCACATATGAAGCACCATTACCCATACATTCCAGTTCTTATAATGACTGCGTTTGGGAGCATTGAATCTGCTGTTGAGACCATGCGAGTTGGAGCATTTAACTACATTGAAAAGCCTTTTACCAATAAAGAATTACTCCTATCTTTACAACAAGCTATTCTCTATTCAGACACACAAAGAGAAAATAAACAGCTACGTGCGCAAATCAACAAACACTTTGAACTAGACCATATTATCGGAAAAAGTAGAGCTATGAATAGTGCTCTTAGCCTTGTAGAGCGAGCAGCTCCAAGCAAAAGCAATATCCTTATTACTGGTGAACCTGGTACTGGAAAGGAACTTTTTGCACGAGCAATACACAAACTCTCACCTCGAAAAGATGCGCCATTTGCAAGCATAAACTGCAAAGCAATTCACCCTGAAGTGCTTAAAAATGAACTCTGGGGATTTGAGCAAGAATCAACAACAGGCGCAACAAGTATTCGGCGTGGCGTACTTGAGCTTACAAATGGTGGAACGCTCTTTATAGAAGAGATAGAAGCTCTCCCTCTTGATTTACAAATTAAACTACTACAAACACTCCAGCAAAAAGAATTTTTGCGAACAGGTGGAACTAGCTCTATAAATGTTAATGTGCGAGTTATTACAAGCAGCACAACAGATTTAGAACCTATGCTAAAAGCAGGAACTTTTAGAGAAGATCTCTATTACTTCCTAAATGTTGTAAGCATAAACCTTCCCCCACTAAGACATCGTAGAGAAGATATTCAAAGCCTTGCTATGTATTTTCTACAAAAAGCAGCTCAAGAAAATGATAAAAATATCAAGAATTTTGATGCTCGTGTTATGGAATATATCATTGCCTACGACTGGCCAGGTAATATTCAGCAACTAGAAAATACTATGGAACGTTGTACTGTGCTTGCTTTAGGCGATACAATAACACTTGAAGATATGCCAATGGAAATTCGTGATGAGGAATCGCTTTTTAAAAATGCGGTAGACCTTTTGCCAACGCAGTTAAATCTTGCAAATACACTTGATAGAATTGAAGCAGCCGTTATTAGAAGAGCTCTCGTAAAATCTCAACTTGTACAAGTACATGCGGCTGAAATGCTCGGAGTTTCAAAAAGTAATTTACAATATAAACTAAAAAAATATAGTATTGCTGGAAAATAATAAAACGATAAAAAGAAAATCCCTTAAAAAATATTCTATCAAAATTTCTCATCTGAAATATTGGATAAATAAATAAAAGCACTCCTATTTAATAAGAGTGCTTTTATTTATTTTTGTAAATATATTATAGTTATATATTTATTTTTCTATTCTTTTTTCACCGTCCCAAACTATATCAGCTTTAGGAAGAACTGGTAAGTATTTAAGCCAGACATGTGAATTCATAAGCTCTTTGTCTTGTGCTAATTTTCTATTGTACTCAACAATTGGTGGAACTATTTTCTTAATATCACCTTCAAGATTTTTGCTAATACCATAGTTGGTAGCTTGCGCAGCAAGGTCTATAGCTTTTTGACTAAATTGTTGAGATTGAGCAAGAGTATCAAGCGCTTTTTGCGGATTATGGAAACCTACACTACCTTCTGCAGAAACATAATCCCAAAAGAACTGTCCTTTTCTTACCATTTCACGAGATTCAATCAGTAACTGTTTATAATCTTTATTTTTACTTCCTGTATACTCACTTGCAAGACGAACAGCCTCATGTGCTTTTACAGAAATCTCTTGAGCGATAAGTAACTGTTTGAAACTCTTATCTTGTGTAAAGAGTACACGTTCTTTTAACTGCTCAGGACTTTTATCAGAATGGCACTGTCTACAAGCGCGCATTTCAGGATCTTTCATAGGGCTTGTCATCCAATGAGAAGAAATCTTTTTCCCATCTTCTTTCACATAAGGCATATGACAATCTACACAAGTTACACCTGCCATACCATGGCTACTGTTTTTCCATGTCTCATATTCAGGATGCTGTACTTTAAGCATAGGAGTTTTAGAAACAGGATGTACCCAATCTACAAACTTTCCTTCAAATCCTTCAATTTTGGAATCACCTGCAGTATCATAATATTTATATATATCTTCAGGGTCGAAACCATCTTTCCAAGGGAATATTGGTTTCGCAGCAACGCCCATGCTTGCTGGCTGGAAGTAATATTCTACATGACACTGAGCACAAATAAGCTCACGTTGGTCTTGCCTTGAAAGCTCATCGAAAACAGTTCCCTGACTTGCAAGATAATCATCAAGTGGAACACTAATAGTACGCAGTTCCATATTTGAAGGATTATGACAACTTGCACAATTTATAGTTTCATCTTCAACATCAATTTTATCTCGAAATTCGTTTACATCTGTTGCCCAAAAACCATCGCCATATTCTCCGACCCATTTTTTCATATTAGGAGTCTTACATGTCCAACATGTTGCTGGAAGTCCTCCCTTTCCTGAGTCTTTAAATCGGTCTATTCTATCAATTTCAAGAAAATCTTTTACTGCTGTGGTATGTCCTCGTGCTTCGTTATACTCAAAACTAAAAGCATATCCTAACCAGAGATTTTTCAAATATGGTTGAGCATTTTTAAAACCTTCTGGCAGATTATTTGTATTATCATTTTTGCTATAATTTACAGAACCTTTATATTCTGTCATTATTTCACTTTCATTATTTTTTTGATATGAAGCGAATTGTTCAGGAAAAAGTTCCTTAAAAGAACTTAGACGTGTTTCATTTTCATCAAGTCCTGTTTTAAACTTAGGCTCTTCAAGTTCACTTGGAACATCTGAACAACTTGATAAAATAAACGGGATAAATACTAAAACAAGAATAAAAATTATTTTTTTATGCATCACCAATCTCCTTAGTACTTATTTTTTTCATACGCATATGTGGTACATTTCTATGGCAACTTGTGCAATTTTCTTTCGCACTCATACTAGATACATTCTGGTTAGTACCAAAATGACATCTCTTACAATTTTCATTAATAACAAATTTTGTTTCGGCCGTTGCAGAAACAAATTGATCATCATGAAAGAGATTTGAATAAATATCTTTAGCTCCTGCTTTTGCTTTAAATACAAGCTTATTGCCAAGAGCATGCGGAGCGTGACAATCATTACAACTTAAATTAGCATGAGAAGAATTTTTCTGCGTTAAGCTAACTTGTTGCATTATATGACAACTTCCACAAAAAGGACGGCTATCAGATACACTCATACCCGCATTTGCTACAACTAAAATAAAGAAACCTAAAACTACTCCTCCAAGTACAAGAAACAGTTCCCGTTTTCTTAAATTCATAATAATCTCCAGTGTTAAAGTAAAAATGAATTTTATCTCATACAATAAATTTATAATAGCATATAAAATAGTATTCAAGTAGACTATCTAATTACTTAATATGTTCTAGCACACAAATATTTTTTTTCAAGGAATTTGTGAAAATATTCTCAAATAGAGCGTATTAAAATCTCAACAGATTGGAATTGCAGAAGAATTGCAGAAGAATTGCAGATTTTTTTGAAAAGAACTTTATGTAACAAATACTTTTTTAATATAAACTATAAAAAACGAAGAAAGTAGCATGAGATATAGGCTAACTAACATACAACTAACAGATAAAAAATATTCCTATGTTAGTTGTATGTTAGTTATATATTAGTTATACGAACCGTTTATTTTTGCAAGGAAAGTGGCGCAATAGATAGACAAATCATTGGCGGCACTTGTTTTCTTTTAAAAGCAGAGGCTTTATATAATTGCAAAATCTGCTCTACTTGCTCTTTTAAAAAGCCCTTTGCGACAATTTCAGAATATGTATTTTTCTCTTCTAAGAACAGTTTTAATATAGCATCTAAGTCTTCATATGCGGGCAGACTGTCCTCATCTTTTTGGTCAGGGCGAAGTTCTGCGCTTGGGGCTTTTGTTAAAATATTCTCTGGAATAATATTTCCTTTATGGATATTTATCCACCTTGCAAGCTCATAAACTTGGCATTTATATAAATCTGCTAGAGGGCTTATGGCTCCGACTGTATCTCCATAAAGTGTACAATACCCAACACTGCTCTCACTTTTATTACTTGTTGTTACAACCACATACCCTTCCTTATTGCTTATTGCCATAAGAAGCGTACCACGAATTCTTGCCTGTAAATTTTCCTCAGCTAAACCTTTTTCATATCCCTGCCAGTACTCAGACAGTGTGCTCTCATATGTGTCCATAAGTGCTGCTATTGGCACTGTTCGTGTTGGCATGTTCATATTCTTAGCTAGAAGCAGCGAATCTGTTACACTCCCCTCTGAGCTATACGGAGAAGGCAATAGGACACCTAAAACATTTTCACTCCCTAACACCTCAACAAGAAGTGCTGCAACGAGTGCAGAATCTATACCGCCTGATAAACCTAAGGTCGCTTTTGATATTTTATTCTGCATAAAAAAACTTCCTAGAGAGAATATAAGCGCATTGTATATATATTCTATGTGTTCGGATAAATCTGCTACTAAATCCTCAGCTAAATTCTCTACTGAATTTACTGAATTTCCAGCTGATTTTTTTACTTGTGTACTTTCATTTATTTCAGATGAGATACTTTGGACAGCTTGCTTATCTTGCTGATTTTGTTTACCATATTTATCTTGTTTAGCTTGTGATATAAGCTCATTTTGCTGATTTTTTTCATTTTGCTCATCTAATAACATTATTTTATTTGCTTCTTCAAAAAAAGCTAAGCGTTCGATAGTTTTTCCTTTGCTTGTTATAAATAAAGAGCCTCCCTCAATTATTTGCATATGAGAAAAGGCTACTGTATTGCAAGAAAAACATGCTAGTCCCTGCTTTTTTACACACTCCGATATATATTCTTCTTTCTCTTGTATTTTTTGCACAAAAGGAAAATGAGCAAGATGTAATATTGCACTCACATGACTTGTATTACTTGCACTATTTACATTGCTTGCATTATTTGTATCACTTGCACTATTTGCATTGTTTGCATTGTTTGCATTGTTTGCATTATTTGCATTGTTTGCATTGTTTGCATTATTTGTATTATTTGCACAATTTGCATTGCTTGCATTATTTGTATTACTTGCACTATTTGCATTATTTGCATTATTTGCATTGTTTGCATTGTTTGCATTATTTGTATTATTTGCACAATTTGCAGGATTTACTAAATTTGCATGGCTCGCAAGATTTGCACAAGTCCCAGAATTTACTGGATTTGCATACCTTGCAAAATTTGCATCAACTGTACAAATACTATCTTCTAAGCATACTATAAATTCTTTATCTGCTTTTTTATCTGCAATAGTAATTTTGCTTCCATGCGGGGTCTTATATATTATCTCGCAAATACCATTCTTATCTATTAAAATTGCTGCTGAGTGCAGTTTGCCCTCTTTTTCCCACAAAGTACCAAGTAAAAGCGGTTTTGTGAGGTTTGTTTGTATATACTCTAGCGCCTTGTTTATCTTTTCTTGCACAATAGATGCAGTGTTTTTTTTATCTTCTTTTTTAGTCCAAAAAAATTTTTCCGCAAAAGCATCCTCATAAATAGAGGCTGTTCCTGTTAAGCAAAATGAACCTGTTAGAAAAAAATCTGCATCTGCACATTCTTTCATGGCAGATACTATTTTCTGTGCATTCGCATCTATATCATCAAAAGAATTTACTATCTGAAGCATTGCTATTTTCATATACTCAACCTTAAATAAATGTATTGTTCACAAGTCTAAGTCATTCTCTTTTTCTTGTTATCGTATTTTTTAAGATACAAAGACTAAGAAAAAATGTACTTTCTTTTAGTTAAAATGCACATAGCATTCGCAAAAAGGATACTATTCCCTATTAGCTCTATAAGCTAATAAATGCAATAGTATCCTTTTTTTAATTTTATTTTGTTTTGTTTTAAGAGCCTATAAACTTTTATCTTTTACGATTTGTTTCATATCATCAAATTGTGTGAGTATTTCTTGGTTTTCTTGTTTAAAAAAGTAGCTCATTATAAATACAACAAGGAAATTACTTAAAAATCCTGGTACAATTTCATACATATATTTACCTAAACCTAAATACTGCCATACAACAAGTACTACTGTACCTGTGAGCATTCCAGCTAAAGCACCATGCCATGTTGCCTTGCGTGAAAAAAGAGAAATAAGAACTAAAGGACCAAAAGCAGCACCAAAGCCAGCCCAAGCATATGCAACTAATCCTAGTACTGTACTGTTTGGATTAAAAGCTAAAAAGGTTGCTATAATTGAAATAAGTAATACGCATAAACGCCCTGCTAACATTAGCTCTTTTTCTTATAAAAATCCTCTGTTAAAACAGACGAAGAAACAAGTAACTGAGAATCAATTGTGGACATAATAGCAGATAAAATAGCTGCGAGTAAAATTCCTGCAACCCAAGGGCTAAAAAGGTCTTTTATCATAAATATAAATACTTTTTCTTTTTCTGAACTCGCAAGATCAGGGAAAAGCACAATAGCAATAGCACCAACAGAACATGCTCCTAAAAGAGAAATAAATACCCAAACACCTGCAATTGACATGGATTTAGGTAAATCTTTTAAAGAGCGAATGCTCATAAAACGAGTAAGAATATGAGGCTGACCAAAATAACCAAGCCCCCAAGAAATTGTTGAAATTATTGCTATAAGAGAAAGGCTCCCGCCGCCTACAGTTTGAAAAATATTTAAACTTTTTCCCTGCGCTTCTATACCTGCAAGTAAGGCATCAAAACCACCAACAGCATTGAAACCAACATACGGAACTATTAAAATGGCAAAAAACATGAGCGCACCTTGAAAAAGGTCTGTCCAGCACACTGCTAAAAATCCACCTAAAAAAGTATATAATACAATAACTATCGCACCACAGACAACCGCTATTTCATAATCAAGACCAAACATTGCCTCAAAAAGTTTTCCTGCTGCAACAAGTCCTGAAGATGCATATATGGTAAAAAAGATAAGAATTATTAGAGAAGAGAGTATTCGAAGTAAGCCTGTTGGATCCTGAAAGCGACTTTCAAAATATGAGGCAAGTGTCATGGATTTTGTTTGTTCTGTTGAGACACGGAGACGAGGAGACACAAAATACCAGTTAAGCATTGTGCCTATAAAAAGACCTATAGCAATCCAACTTTCGCTCATCCCTGAAAGATATATAGCACCAGGGAGCCCCATAAGTAACCAGCCGCTCATATCACTTGCTTGTGCAGAAAGTGCCGTTACCCAGCTACCCATGCCTCGACCACCTAAAAGATAGTCTTCAATATTTGTTGTTTTCTTATAAAAATAAATCCCAACACCCAAAAGAAAAATAAAATATACACCAAATGTTACAAGTGATTCAATACTCATGATGGGCTGTCCTCTTTAATTATTTTTACTTATTTTTACCACTTTTATGTTCTAGTATGCACTAGACACATAATAGCTATTCTATTTCTAGATCATAATTTTTCAATTTTTTATACAAAGAGCTTCGCTCAAGACCTGTTATGCGAGCTAACTGGCTCATATTTCCATTACATTCATTTAATTTAGTTTGCAAGAACATGAGCTCGAAAGTAGCTTTTGCTTCACGAAAATCATCTACATAATGGATTTTTTCACATTCAGCAGGGCGAACTTTTTCAGCATCTAATACTTCTTCATCAGCTTGAGTACTTTCATCAGTACGAACTTTTTCAACATCTAGTACTTTTCCAGCAGGTCGAGTACTTTCATCAAAACAAATGCTTTTATCAGAACAAACACTTTCGGCTTTTAAAGTTTCTAAACCTAAGAACTCTTGTGGCAACATAGCTGCTAAAATTTTCTCGCCTGGATAAAGTATAAGCATACGTTCCACAAAATTTTTAAGCTCACGAGCATTTCCAGGCCAAGTATAAGCCATTATTTTATCTAATGCTTCTGTTGTAAATTCTACGGATTTAAACCCATGCTGTATAATGAGTGATTGCATAAAATTTTCAATAAATAGAGGTATATCAGAAACTCTTTCTGCGAGCGGCATGAGTTTTAATGGAAAAACATTCAAGCGATAATACAAATCTTCACGAAAGTTTCCTTTCTGTATTTCTTCTTGCAAATCTTTATTTGTCGCTGCAACTATTCGTACATCTATAGCTATTGTTGTTCTACCACCTACTCGCTCTAGCTGTCTTTCTTGTAACACTCGCAAAACTTTTGCCTGTGTTTTTAAACTCATATCACCTATTTCATCTAAAAAAAGTGTCCCTTTGTTTGCCAACTCAAATTTGCCAATTTGAGTTTTCTCAGCTCCTGTGAACGCCCCTTTCTCATAACCAAAAAGTTCCGCTTCGATTAATTCTTCAGGGATTGCAGCACAATTTATTGCTACAAAAATTTCTTTGGCTCTTTTACTTTGCTGATGCACAAGCCTTGCACATATTTCTTTACCTGTACCGTTTGCACCAGTTATTAACACCCAACTATCTGTTGGTGCAACCTGCTCCACAGAATGGCGAAGAAGTTTAATAGATTCTGTGTTTCCTAAAAGTTGTAGCGCTTTACCTTTAAATTGTTCTTTTTTAAGTGCTTCATTTTCTTCTAATAATTGTACAAAATTAAAAGCTTTTTCTGTTGCAATGAGGACTTTATCTAAGGATAAAGGCTTCTCTATAAAATCATATGCGCCTTTTTTTATAGCGTCTACAGCAGTTTCAACATTGCCATGGCCAGATATTACTATTATTAATAGCTTGGGATATTTTTTTATTATTTGTTCAAGTACAACTAAACCGTCTTCATGTTTCAGCCATACATCAAGGAAAATTATATCAGGAAAAAATTCATCGAAAAGAGCAAGAGCTTTCTCGCCACTTTCAGCACTTTTTACAAGATACCCTTCATCTTTAAAAATACCACTCAAAGAGTCTCTTATGCTTTTTTCATCGTCTATAACAAAAATTCGCTTCATACGCATAACTCTTAGTTTTTTTTAAATGTTTTTCTCTTCTAATATTGTTTCTACTAGCTCGTGTAAAACAATATCTATATCTGAATGCGCAAAACTAAAACCTAAATTTTGAATTTTGCCACTATCACAAACAGAAAGTGATGATATAACTTCTTTTAAATGTTTACCAAAATATGCTTGCATTAAAAAATCTGGCAATGGACATGTTGGGCGTCTCATTATTGAACTCATTTTCTTGGCAAAGTTCTTACATGTTAACCCAGCAGTTGCGTTAATATTAAAAACTCCTGAGATATCTTTTTGCTCGAGTAAAAATACAACCGCAGCTGCCAAATCATTTTCATGAACCCATGAAAACTCTCTTTCGCCTTTCTCTTTACGTGGATAAAAACAAAGAGACTTTCGATATGAAGAAACCAATCTCTCTAAAAACCCACCAGCACCTAAAACAAGCCCTGAGCGAACTATAACACGTGGAATGCCCATTTTTTCGATAGCATCTGTTGACTTTTCCCATGCAACACAAAATTCGGACAAAGAACTATCTCCGCTTGTAGCATTCTCTTTAACATACCCATCAGCCTCTCCGTAATAGGAAGTAGAAGAATTCTGTAGTAACATTCGAGGTTTTACTCCTCGGTGGCTTATGGCTTTTTCAAAAATTTTACCTACTATTAACATCTCATCTAAAGCATTCTTTTGCTGACTGCTTGTTTTATTCTTACAATATAAATCTTCACCCATTAAATTTATAAGTATTGTATCTTCTTCTAAAAGGTTCTCCCAAGCTCTGGTATCTTCATTTAAAAGAAAACCCATATTTCCTTTACCAAAAAGATTTGCAACTTCACTAAGATTATTTGATAATATAATCAATTCATAACCTATTTCTTGCAACTTCCTGCAAAGAGGGAGTCCTACAAAACCAGAACCTCCAGCGATTACTGCACGCATTTTATTACTCCTATACCTAATTATTTGCTAAGGGGAAACTTATTGTAATTAATAAACCTGTAGGCTTATTGGCACGAACATCAATTGTCACTTTATGATCATCTAGTATTGAACGAACGATGGCTAAACCTAGCCCTGTTCCCATTTTCTTTCGTGAAAAATATGGCTCAAACATTCTTGCTGCATCTTCTGTTGAAAGCCCTATTCCGTTATCTACTATAGATACTTCTACTTGCTTTTTAGCCACTAAATAGTCTGCTGATATTGCTATATAAGAATTATCTAATGTATTTTCTTCTAGTGCATCTACGGCATTTGTCAAAAGATTTAAGAATACTCTGCGCAAAGCTTTTTCATCTAAGAGTACTTCTGGCAATTTTTCTGCTATGTTCACTCGCCAATCTATTTGCGGATGTGTTGTCATAAACATATGCGTAGCGTCACTCAGTAGCGCGCCTAAATCTCCAACAGATAATTCTACTTCTGGCAATTTTGCGTACGTTGAAAATTCTGTAACCATCTCTTCTATACGGTCTACTTGTGAATTTATTATTTCCGTACATTCTAAGAAACTTGCATCTTCAATAGTTGATGAAAATTTTCGCTTTAGACGCTGTGCTGAGAGTTTAATCGGTGTGAGCGGATTTTTTATCTCATGCGCTATGCGCTTGGCAACTTCCCGCCAAGCTGCTGCTCTTTGCATTT
This sequence comes from uncultured Desulfovibrionaceae bacterium, assembly GCA_947037905.1. Classification (GTDB taxonomy): domain Bacteria; phylum Desulfobacterota; class Desulfovibrionia; order Desulfovibrionales; family Desulfovibrionaceae; genus CAMQUX01. The sequence continues at coordinate 14,252 of CAMQUX010000013.1, forward strand.
TTTCTAGGTTGGTTATGTCTTCAAAAACAACAACCATACCATTTTTCTCATCACTTGAATTTTCATACAAGGATATTGCATTTATTAAAAAAGAACGAGAGCGTCCTGCCACAAATATTTCTACTTGTCTCTGCCAAACACTTTGTGGATTTTTATTAAGCTGAATAACGGCATCAAAATAAAGATTTTTAAATTTTTCATCCATAAATACAAGAGGATCTTTAGCTATAAGTTGTTTTGCAGATAACTGTAGCAGCCTTTCAGCTACACCATTTATAGTACTTATTAGCCCTGCTCCTGTTAAGGATATAACTCCTGAAGTTATATTATCTAATACAGTTGCTATGTATTGTCCATTTTTTTCAAGTTCTTTATTTTGCGCTTCTAAACGCTCATGCACAAGCTCTAAGCCTGCTCGAGTTTGGGCTAGCTCTTGCATCATACCATTAAAAGACTGCACCAGCATGCCGATTTCATCATCAGAATCATCAACAATAGATACCTCAAGATCACCCTTAACAACTCGCTCTGTTCCAAGAACAAGTGCTTGAATTGGTGAGGAAATTTCTCGCGCTAAACGCAGACCAAACCAGATAGATCCAAATAAAATCGACCCTGCCATTACACCTAAACTCAAATATATATTGAGTTGCCAAGGATGTTGAAATTCTTTCATTTTCCGGTATTCTGCTAAGCCGTAAGATACTTTATTGAAAGTATGAAAACTTTCAAGTCCTATACTACGCCCTAAAACCAAATAACCGTTTGAACCTTTATCTATTGGCAATATTACAATTATTAAATCTCTATCGATTATACTTTGTTTAGTAAAAAGAGCATTTGACGAATCTACATCTTTATTCCAATCTAATTGCGATTCAAGTAGAGGAATTGCCTGCTTTCCAAAATCGGTCGATTTGATACTTTCAATACTTCCTTTTTTGCTTATAAACGCTATAATTTCAAGATTATACTCACGGAATTTTTTTTCAAAAAAAACATCTGTCGCTGGCTCATGCCACTGGAGCTTTTTTTCCTGCATTTCATTTATAAAAAAAGCACCAAAACTTTTCAAAGAGTTTTGCTCGGACTTATAAAAAGAGTTTGTAAGAAGCACTGCCTCTTCCATGGCCTCTTCCACTTGTGCGTTAAACCAATAATTGACCGAATTTTGTACAAAATTCACTGAAATAACAAATATTAAAACAGTTGGCACTAAAGAGAGCAGTACAAAAGTAAAAACAAGTTTTGTTCGCAACTTATAGCCGAGAACACTCCTTTTTCTCTCAAGAAAAAGCTTTACGAGATTACGAACAACTAAAAAAAATACCAACAAAAATAGTATTATATT
>CAMQUX010000014.1 GCA_947037905.1 uncultured Desulfovibrionaceae bacterium
TAAAAAAGTGCCATAGATATAACAAATTGAATTGAATTAAATTAAGTACATTGTATATAAAAAGTATTATGATATTTGGATTATAAAAAATCTCCTCTATTTTCAAGTTTAACGAGTGAATAGAGGAGTTTTTTTATGATTTTATAAAGTTTCTTTTATAATTTTTTATAAGGCTAATTAGTATAAGTGTAAATTTATAAACTTATTTTTTATGAGCAACTAGTGCATAAAAATGAGTATCATCAAATCTATTTGCTTCTTTTGGATAAATATCAGTATATTCAATATCTGTAAATCCTATTTCTTCTAGGCGTGCTATTTCAGAGTGCAATTCTCTGTACTGTGCAAAGTAATCAGATTGTAGTTCTTCAGAGTATGTGACTGTTTTTGTTTTTTCAACTCCAAATTGCTGCTTAAGTATAAATATACCTTTAGTTTCAAGTAGTTCATAGACTTTTTTATACAGTAAAAAACTTTCAGTTTCATTAAAATAGTGCGCAACACCAAACATAATGGCAATATCAAATTTTTCTGTTGGTTCAAATTCGAGCAAATTTGCATGAATAAGACTTAGTTTAGAATCATTAATAATAAATTTTGAAAATTCCTCAAAATATTCAACAGCAGTAATATGCTTAAATTCTTTAGTAATAAAATTTGCTATTAAGCCTGTACCTGCGCCTAAATCTATAAGTGTTTTATTAGAATCTGCAAGTTTTTTTATGAATTCGATATCTAGATGTGAATGGTCATTTGTATTTAGAATTTTTACACTCTGCTGAGTGAGAGGTTTTCTTGCCATTTTTGTATAAAAATTGAGTGATGCTGAATTCTTCATTTGTTCTCCATATAGTTTTCAACGAGTGTTTTTTACTTGATAGAGATTTCTTATTCAAATTCTTATTTGTAAAAAGGATGATATGTTTAGAGGGTTTTCTTTTTTATAAGCTGATAATTTTTTAAAAAAGCGAGAATGCATAATAGCTGAACCCATACCGCCTAGAATGCCAATCATAAATTATACCATAGTTTTATTTTTTCTTGCGCAATATAATAATCTTGCATGGTATCAATATCCATAGAGCGAATAAGTTTATATTTAATAGGCAGATATTTTTCTATTGCCTCGTAAAGATGTATATTTTCAGATGTTTGTAAGAATTTTTTTGGCAGAAGAGCAGGTCCTATCCATTCATATTCTCCGCTTTCACGTGAAAAGCTGAGTACATTTTTATCTTGTATTCTTGTGAAAACTGCTTCCTCTGAAGAAGCCTCTGCAACACCAATGAAAGGTTCATTTTCTTCTAGGCAATCTTTAAAATCCTCGGGGTGGAAAATAGTATCTCCATCTATAGTTAAAACAAAATCTTCAGCGTATTTGCTTGCAAGGAAAAGACTTGGAGTTGTTTTTATATGAAAATAGTCATGGTTAAAAACAAAAGTAACATTTTTTCTGTACTGCAGGACTGTTTCAATAACATCGTTTGCTTGAAATCCAACTACGATACGTAAATCCTCTATATTTTGTAATTGTTCTAATTGCCAGATTATAAGTGGTTTATCATACAATGTGATGAGTGCTTTTGTTTGCCCAAGCCCAAGTCTTGAGCCAACTCCTGCACAACCTATAATAACTGTTTTAGGAATCTGCATAATTCTTCCTCATCAAAAATAGCATGGCTTGCCACTTGCATGACAGAGTTTGAAGGATAGTGAACTTTTCCAAAGGCAATACCAATATCTGCAGAGCGTATAGCTTCAGCATCATTATGACCTTCGCCAACAAAAATTACAAAATAGCCTTTTTCTTGATATTCTTGCACTATTTTAGATTTATCTATTATATGCACAACTTTTTCAAGTATATCATTTGTACATATGCTCGTTGAACTGATTGTTTTGCAAGGAATTTTTTTTACAAGGGGTTTAATCCAACAATCAAGATTTCCAGTAACTATGAGACTTTGTTCTTTATATTCAGTTAGAAAAGAGACAATATGTTCATGAAAAGGTGTTTTTTCTAATGCCTCATGAATTTTACTTAGGGGATATTTTTTATTGAACTTATAATCAGTTGGATTCATATTTTATTGAATTTTTAAGATAAAATAATATGCTATTAAAATATATTTTTATAGTAAGCATTTTTATATAAAAAATATATTGACAAAAGTATTTTTTTAGAGGAATGTATGCATTCCAGTTTAGTCGGAGCGTGGCGCAGGCTGGTAGCGCATCGGTTTTGGGAACCGAGGGTCGCACGTTCGAATCGTGTCGCTCCGACCATCATTTAGATTATAAAAAAAAGACAAGAAATTATTTTCCTGTCTTTTTTTTGCGCAAATTTTTGTTTATTTTTTGTAACTTACACATGTATTAGATGCATATTTTATCTGTTATTTATGTGAAATATTTTGTTTGTTTTTCATATTTTTTATATATCTTTTGCCTGTTCAGTGCCTGTTCAGTGCCTGTTCAGTGCCTGTCCCGTGCATTTTCATGCACATTTTGCGAAGATTCTGCACTTTGTAGATATTTTTTATGTTGTGCGCATGTTCCGCGCGTGCGTTACAAATTTTCACGCACTTTTCACATATCTTTTGGCAGTTTTTGCAAATGAGTTTTAAATAATAAAAAATAATACAAAGCTGATAATCAAATAAAGAGCGCAAAATTCAGAAAGTACAGAGCTATTTTTCTGCGCTGTTATTTTTTAGCCCTAGTATTTTATCGCTCTAGTATTTTCTTACACTAGTCTTTTTTACGAGCTATTGTCTCATACAGCTATTTTTTCGCACTGTTATTATCTTGTACTGCTATTTTTTAGCCCTGCAAGATATAAGTTCCGCTACAATGCTTAAGCCTATTTCCTCAGGTGTTTCTGCGTGTATATTTATGCCTATTGGGCAGTAGATGCGCTCAAAATCCGTGTCTGTGAATCCTTCTTTTCTTAAAAGCTCGTATGTTGCGTTACGCTTTGTTTTGCTGCCTATCATTCCAATATACGGCGCAGATGTTTTCAGTGCCTGCACAAGCACTTCTTTATCGTGTATATGCCCACGTGTCATAATGATTATAAAGTCAGTGGTATTTTCATCAAAAGAAAGTTCTTGAAGATTTTTTAAAACAGTAATTTCTTGTGCATCTGGGAAGTGATTTTTATGTGCAAACTCTTCTCTATCATCGCTCACATGAACAGAAAAATTAAACATCGCTGCAAGTTTTGCTGTTGCTTTTGCCACATGCCCAGCCCCTACAAAGTGGAGCGTTTGCGGTTTTGTGAAAGGTTCTATTAAAATAGCAGTATCATTTTGAGCAAGACAAAGTGTTAGACTTGGGAAGTTTTTTATAAGCCCGTGAAAATCTTTCGGTAAAATTTCTTCGCTAGGAGTATTTTTAAGAAGAATTTTTCTGCTAATTATGTTATTATTTTCGGTATTTATATGAGTAATAAGTGCGAAGTTCTTTCCAGAGCTAAGGGAATTAAGTACTTCTTTATAATACTGAATATTTTCCTGCGTTGCTGGAATATAATCTATATAAATATCTGCAGTACCACCACAAATCATACCTTGTTGTGCAGCATCTGTATTATCTAAACGAAAGGGAAGGAAAGTTCCTTTTTTATTTACGAGCGTTTTTTTAGCACATTCAATAGTTTTGCCTTCTAATTGTCCACCACCTATGGTTCCTGCTATTTCACCATTTGGGGTGGTATTTTCAAAAACAAGCATAATTGCACCAGCTGTACGAGGTGTTGAGCCAGCACTTTGCGCAATAGACGCTTTAGCAACTGCTGAGCCTTTTTCTAAATGTTCTATTAGGGTGCATATAAGTTCTTTCATGTTCTATTTTATCCTTGTATCGTATAGTTTAAGAGGAAATTTCTCTATTTTAAGCTTAGAAAAGCATCTTTTAAGAGATGTATTTGCGGGTTAGTCGTTTTTAGTAAATATTATAGAGTAATGTATGCGTGAAAAATATAATAAAAATAAAGTTTTTTCAAGATATGTTCTCAAGTGAAGAATATTATCTTAAATAAGCAAAAAAGAGTATTTTAAGTTAAGAAAAAGTCTTTTAAATAAACGAGAAAATTAAACGGAAAAATTTCGAGCAAGCAAAACTGCTCTACGGCAATAAAGATAATTTTGAATCAGTAGGACTATTTTAACCAGCTCAACTGTGCAAGCAAGATTATTTTAAACAAGCAAGATTATTTTAAACAAGTAAGCTATTTTAAATGTCTATCAATACTATAGCAAATACAGTTCTTTTTTTTCTGCAGAGCAGAGATACCAAGATGGTTTTTGTTTTAATAAAGATTTTTTTTCTTCTGTCTCTTTTTGAAGCTCATTAAAGCTTGCAGACAATGATGAGTAATTTGTCGATAACGAATCATTTGTTAACAGTGGACTGCTTATTGAAGGTGAACTGTTTGTTAACGGAGAATTGTTTGTTAATGATAAATCATTTAGCAAAAGGTCTAGTTTATTAAGAAAAACATACCGCTCACAATCTTTAGGAGTATTTTTAAAAAGTCCCTGCGCATGATTTACTAGGGTGTAGAGATGAGAAAAAAGTATTTTTTCATCTATTTTGCAATTTGTGAGAAGAGAGAAAATAGCGGCTCGGTGAACGGTCTCTTCTGTGAGGGTGTTGTTTAGCGAATCTAAGCCCATAAGCCCTACGCATAAGCTCGTTTCAGCTGGAATACAAGGTTCATGTGCGCTTGGTGCTTTAAGTGTCTTTCTCGCTGCTCCATCGGCCTCTATGAGTATATGCTCGCACAGTTCGCTGTTATAAATTTTTGTGATGTTCTCAAAAGAAATACCTGAAAGTTTTCCTAAATCTGCTAAATAATCATCTGCAATGGCTATAATATTATGCTGCTCGAAACTTTTTTTAATGGTCTCGAGTATGTTTTTTTCTTTTGCGAGGAAAAAAGTGGGGATATCTGTAAAGGGATAGAGTTTTGTGCTGGTGCTTACGATGACTTTTTTATTCTGCCTAGCAAAATAATCCGCAAGCCAGAGCATGGTGCTTGTTTTACCACCTGCGCCAACTAAGGATATGAGCTTATGAGAATCTACTGCAAGTTCTTTAAAGGTGCTGAGTATTTGTGACATTATGTTTGTCCTGTATCCGTTTATCTACTGCTAGTTTATGTGATGTTGCAGTATCTGCTATTGTATTACTCAATATAGTAATCTCAGACTAGTAGCGGACAGAGAGTTTAGTGTCAGAGTATTAGCTGTCAGAGTGTCTAGTATCAGAGCTTCTGATATACATGTGTCTAGTATTAGCTTGTTTGTTGTCAGCTTACCTGATGTTGTATTATCTGATGTTAGGCTATCTGATGTTTTTTTTGTTTATAACTCTGTACAATATTTTCTTGTAGTTATATTTATTTGTATCCTAAAAATTTTTGTATTATCTGATACTTAATTAAGTATAGACTATAATTTTTTGCAACACGTAAAACAATTTCACACATGTCTATTTAAGTATGCGCTTATTTAGGAGCTTTTATTCGTTTTTTTTACTTGTTTTTATTTAAATAGAAATGCGAGACCGCCTCTAAAACTCCGCCACCTATGGCGAGTGCTTTTTCAGATATGCTAAGCGCTAGTTCTTTTTCTTTTCTTGGGTCAATATCTGCAAGCTTTACGCCTTTTTTTACCTGTGTATCATTTGGCAATAGCCCTCTGAGTATTCCTGCCATGAGCGAAAAAACTGGCTCTTTATCCACATAACCTAAGCATTCTTTTTCTGCCACAATATCGCCAATTTTCTTAGTGCTTGTAAATATTCCATCTCCTGTTGCCCAGTAAACACGCTCACGTGCAAAGCCACCAATCTCACCGGGGATACCAGTGTTTGGTATTGCCTCGCCGTTATGAATGACCCGACCTAAATAATGCCCACGTTTGGTTTCTATAACCTTATGCACATCAGCAGCTGCTGAAAACCCTGGTCCAAGCCCTATAACAAGCTCTGCCATATCTTTTTTTGTGCCTATATTTCTTTTGGCTAAAATCGCATCAACTAAAATTTCTGGTTTTATATCCGCTACGCAAAGAGCGCTCGCATCTGCAAGGACAGGAATCATTTTTTCTTGCCAGATATCTTCTAGCATTTCTTTTGTGATAGTTTTAGACGTATTATTTATGCGTACGGCTGTAATATCTTCTACGGTTGTTTTTTCCGTATACATAACTTCAGAAAATGCCACGGTTCGGCGCACTGCTAGGGGTTTTTCTATGTCTAAAAGTAGGATTTTATAAAAGCCTGCTCTGTGAAGGCGTGTTGCTACGCCTGTTGCAAGATCGCCTGCTCCTCGAATAATTATCACTGGCAATGTACTCATGTAGCACCTCGCATATTTATATTTTATGGTAAAAACTATATAATAAAATTAAAAATTATATGTGTAATCTTTTTTATTTGAGTGTGAATTATTTTAGAGTTCACTATTTATAATTTGCTAGCTATTTGTAATTTGTTAGCTATCATTTATTGATAGCTTTGTATGTTTTCCGCATGTTTTATACTTTGCAATTTGTAGATAGCTTGTAGATTTCCGCACGTTTTATACTTTGCTAACTTTGTATGTTTTCCGCATGTTGTGCAATTTTTTATTTACGTTCATTGATAGCTTATGAATTATTGTATTGCTTACCAAATTGCTTACCAAATTGCTTACCGAATTGCTTACCGAATTGCTTACAAAGATATCTGTACGCTTCTTTTGTATTAAGATAAAGAAAAGGAGCGATTTTATTTACACTCACACGCTTTAGTGGCGTTGTGAATTTTTTTAAATATTTCTCGCTCCATAATCTTCTTTTAATTCTTTTATCTGCTCTACTGAAAACCTATTTGCCATTACCAAATGTAGCTACTAAATGTAGTCCACCATAAAAAAGGTTCCCACCTGTCTTTCCATACACATCTCCTAAACTCATTATATAACCGAACTCTGGATATAGAGCAAAATACTCGCCGAGCGGAATATTACAGTTAAGATATGTTGCAACCACGTTATCAGTAGAATTAGCTAGTGGATCAGTTGATATCAATCCCATATAACCAACACCTGCACCTACTGAAAACATACTCTGTATATCAAACTCTACTCCAACAGCTCCACCAAATGAGATAATGTTATGTGCCTTACCTGTTGCTGAGTGATCATCGTAATTAAAAAGCATTTGTGTAAATACGCCAAGTAGCTCTCCGTTATACGCTGTAAATGCAGAGTAATTTAATGTGAAAAAACCTTCCTTATAATAACCACCAGCACCAAGCGTTCCAGATAATACCGGGTCGAACTCTATTACATCGTCTGTTGTTTGGTGAACTATATCATCAAATGTAAAATACCCGAGCGATGCAAAAACCAATGTTTCATTTGATCCCTTTTCTGTAGCAAAATTATACGCCACTTCAACATGAGGAATATTCAACATGATACTATCTATATCTGGTGCTGTTTCATTATTTACTAACGCTATTTTAAAATCATTTATCTCATATCGTAACTGTAAATATTGATTAGTACCGAGCGTTCCTAGTCCGGCTAAACCGTTCTCATCAAACGCCATCTGTCCAAACGTGTAAGAAGCTATTGTTGTATCCCTACCTAATATTACTTTAGACTCGTCTGTAAGTTCGTAACCTATATAAAGTCGTCTTACAATTTCACCTAGGCTTAGTCCTATCTCTAGCGTCGAAAAAACTTTGCCGTATGAAAGATCCATTCCTAAATGTGATGAGCCTGATTGCTGCAATATGGACAAACCGTTTGGTATCAGATATCCCTCATCAAGACTATTCTTGTTATAAAAGGAATCAACATATACTTTTCCATAAAATGATGCGGTTAAATTTTTATTTCCTAAATCAATCTCCTCGGCATAACTATTTTTCGCAGAATTAATCATAGTAAAAATAGCTAACAACAATAACATTGCCCCCTTAAACCCTACAAACAACTTTCTCTCATTAGTCATAAATTAAATCCCTCTTAATTAATTATATGCATATACATAAGCTTAACTGTCATAAATTATGCTTTAACTTATGAGTTTATCGTATTGCTTACAAAGGTATGTATACGCTTCTTTTGTATCAACATCAAGAAAATATGCTATTTCATCTACGCTCACAAGCTTTAGCGGTGTTTGCGGATTTTTTAAAATATTTTTTGCGCCATAATCTTCTTTTAATTCTTTTATCTGCTCAAAATAAGTACTTGGGATAATTACAGGATTTCCTCGCACAGTATTATTTTCTTGCACGCCATCATTTCCTCGCACAGCATTATTTCCCCCCACGCAGTCTTTAACAGGAGCAAGAAAAGACTCGGTATCTTCTGAGAATTTTTGCACGAGCATATTAATAAGCTCTGTGTTTATGAGCGGTTGGTCTGCTAGAAGCACCATGCACCCTTGCGTATTTTTTTCAGATATCGCACTGAGTCCTGCATTTAAAGAATAGCTTTGTCCCTTGTCTCTTTGGTACGATACGGCAACTTTTGCGCGCGCTAAGTTAAAAGAGTCTAGTGCAAAATTATCATCTACAACAAGAATAATTTCTTTTAGCTCAGAATGTACACTTGCGTTTATTATGTGCTGTAAGAGCATAAGACCACGAAAGGGTAGTAGGCGTTTATCCTCTCCCATTCTTGTGGATTTTCCTGCTGCGAGTATAATGCCCGATACGTTTGCGAGTTTTTTCATAATGTTCACTTAAAAAAAATAGTGTAAAATTAAATAGTAAAAATCAAAATTCGCTTAGATAATAGCTTTTAAAAATAGTATAAACAACAGCTCAAAATAGTAACTCAAAAGCTAGCCAAATAATATTTCAAAAAATCAGCCCAAAAAATCAGCCCAGAAAATCAGCCAAGAAAATCAGCCAAGAAAATCAGCCAAGAAAATCAACTCAGAAACACATCATTTTTAAGCTCAAAAACAAGCTGTATATTCGGTCAAAAAGAGCATAAAAAATTGTACAGAAAAAATGCAATGCAGTAAATTGAAATCTAAAATTAAAAATCAAAATTAAAAATCAAATATAAAGCCAAATCCAAAATCCAAATATAAAATCAAAATATAAAATCAAAATATAAAATCCAAAAAGAAATAAAAAAAATAGCTCTAAGAACGTTTTTGATGTTTTATAAGTAACTTATACATACACCAGATACTGCTCTTAAAGCTATTTTTTTTATAAGTAGCTTTATTTTATATTAAAAGAAACTATCTTTATAGTTTTACCGCTTCGTTAAATCCTGCCTCAATCGCTACAGTATTTGCAGGGATTAAGTTGTGGTAACGAGCAGAAATTACAAACTCTAATGCCTTTGAAGCATCTTCAATAGTAAGTATACCTGTTGCTTTAAGAAAAGCACCAAGTGCGACCATATTCGCCATACGAGTGTTGCCTAGTCTATCAGCTATGGCATTTGCGTCTATTGTCCAAACATTAAAGCGTTTAGTGTCGCATTTAGACGCATCAACAAGTGATGAGTTAACGATAAGATGTCCGTTCTCTTCTAGCTGAGACTGGAATTTATCTAAAGACGGTGGGTTCATGATAATAAGACTTTTCGGACAAGGAATAAGAGGCGAGCCAATTTCATCGTCAGAAAGAACAACCGTACAGTTAGAAGTTCCGCCACGCATTTCTGGTCCGTAAACAGGAATGTACGTAACATTTAAACCTGCGTGCATTCCAGCATACGCAAGCAAGTTACCGATAAGCATAACCCCCTGTCCGCCAAAGCCTGCTATAATTGTATCTATATATGCCATTATTTTGCTCCTTGCTCGATGTCTTTATATGTTCCTAGTGGAAAATATGGGATAAGTTCTTTTGCTATACGCTCATTTGCATCGAGTGAAGACATTTTCCAGTTTGTAGGACAAGTAGCAAGAATTTCTACAAATCCAAATCCTTTTTTCTCATTTTGTAAGGTAAAGGCTTTTTTGATAGCTTTTTTTGTTTGTTTAATATGCAAAACAGTATCGAGCGCTACACGTGTACTATAAGAAGTACCTTCTAGTTGTGCGATAATTTCTGCCATGCGGATAGCGTTTCCGTCGTGTAAAACGTCTCTTCCCCTTGGAGAAGTGGTGGTTTTTTGCCCCTCTAAAGTAGTAGGTGCCATTTGTCCGCCTGTCATACCATACACGGTGTTGTTCACAAAAATAACAGACAGATTTTCGCCCCTGTTTGCACAGTGCATAATTTCTGCCATACCAATTGAGGCTAAATCGCCATCACCTTGGTAGGTAAAAACAAAATTATCTGGTCTTGCGCGCTTAACACCAGTTGCAACAGCAGGTGCACGTCCGTGCGGTGCTTCTACTGCATCGATGTGTAAGTAGTTATAAAGGAAAACAGAACAGCCAATGGAGGAGACAAGTATTGATTTATCTGCAAGTTGCATCTCATCAAGAACCTCTCCTATAAGTCTATGTGCAACACCATGCTGACAGCCGGGGCAGTAGTGGGTTGCTCTATCTACAACGCATTCTGGGCGTGTGAAAACTAATTTTTCTTCCATAATAAAATCCCTTCTTATGCCTTTAAGGCTTTTAAAATAGGTTCTTCACAATCTATTGGTGATGGTAAATTTCCTGGTAAGAATCCAAAAAAGTCAGAGTCCGCATGACGGCGAACAGCAAGACGTACATCATCTACCATTTGTCCAAGGTTATGTTCGATTGTGAGGAATTTTTTCCCTTGTTTCGCAAGATTTTCCAAAGCCTCATTTGGGAACGGATAGAGTGTAATAGGGCGGAAAAGTCCTACTTTATGCCCTTTTGCTCGTAGTGTTCTGATGGTGCTTTTTGTGATGCGTGCAATGGAACCGAATGCAACAATAATTAGCTCTGCGTCTGCACATTCAAATTCTTCGTACATAACTTCGCTTGTCCAAGAATCATATGTTGCTTGTAGGCTTAAATTTTGCGCTGCAAGTTCTCCGTCGTTTAAGAAAAGAGATTTTACTAAGCGTTCTTTTCTGCCCTTTGTGCCGTGCAAGCACCATGTATCAACATCATAATTATTGAGAGTTTCTGGTATCCAAGGAACAATAGGCTCTTTCATTTGTCCTAAAATAGCATCACCTTGAATCATAACAGGGGTTCTGTATTTAAAAGCAACATCAAAAGCTTTAATTGTAAGATCGTATGCTTCTTGAGCAGTGGACGGTGCCAGTACAAAAAGACGATAATCGCCATGCCCGCCACCACGTGTTGACTGATAATAATCCCCTTGAGAAGGACCAATATCGCCAAGACCCGGACCGCCACGTACAATATTTACAAGCACAGCCGGAACTCTGCTTCCTGCCATGTACGAGATAGCTTCTTGTTTAAGACTCATACCAGGGCTTGAAGATGAGCTCATTGCACGAATTCCTGCTGCTCCTGCTCCTAAAAGCATGTTTGCAGCTGCAATTTCACTTTCTGCCTGTACAAAGTCGCCACCAGTTTTGAGCATTTCTTCTGAGAAGAATTCTGGAATATCGTTTTGCGGTGTAATTGGATAGCCAAAAAAGCATTTACAGCCTGCAGCGAGTGCTCCACGAGAAATTGCCTCGTTTCCTTTTATAAAAAGACGTTCATTAGCCATTAGTTTTCTCCGAATTAGTTTTACTTGTTCGATAGACCGTTATGGCGATATCTGGACAAGTTAACGCACAGGAAGCACATCCTGTACATTTAGATTTATCTGTAAGTTCTACAGGTTTATAACCACTACTGTTAAAAGAATTTGACGGTGCAAGTATCTTTAACGGACAGAGTGCTGTGCAAAGGAAACAACCTTTACATCGCTCGGTATCGATTTCAACATAAGACATATTTGTATCCTTCTTGTATCCTTATTTATAATATTCTTAGTAGTAACTTTTATTAGTAGTTTTTTTGTTCGATAATCTCAATAGAAAAGATCATTTTTTTGCAATTTATTTTCTCAATTTTAAAAAAGAGCGTTAAATAAAATATAAACTTGAAAATTTCGCGCATATTTTACAGCTAAACCAGATATTTTTTGCGGTCGGAGTGCCAGATATTACAAGCACTTTGCGTGATATTTTTAAAATCGTACGAGCACCTCCTAGAAAAAAAGCGTTAGAAACTAAATTTTATACGCTAATTTTATAGGAAAAATCTTATAAAATAAGCATAGCGTCGCCATAGGAGAAAAAGCGAAAATCGTTTTTAATGGCGTGTTCATATAATGTAAGCACTTTTTCTCGTCCGACAAGACCTGCGAGCATTATAATTAAAGAAGATTTTGGCAGATGAAAATTAGTAAGGATTCCATCAATCACATTAAACGAGCGCGATGGATATATAAATATGTTCGTACTGCCAGTGCATGCTTCGATATTTTTTCGCTCTAAAAACATTCCCTCAAGCGCTCTGCAACTGGTGGTGCCAACTGCTATGATAGGGCGATTTTCTTTTTTAGCATTATTTAAAATATCCGCGGTATTTTGCGATATCTCGTAATATTCATGATGCATGGTGTGTTCTCGTATATCTTCAGTTCGCACAGGACTAAATGTTCCGTAGCCAACGTAAAGAGTAACCTCGCACCATGTGATATTTTTTTTCTTTAAGCTCTCACGTATTTTGTCTGTAAAATGTAGCCCTGCTGTTGGCGCAGCTACAGAGCCGAGTTTTTCTTCTTTTGCGTAGATTGTTTGATAACGGAGTAAATCTTCCTCTGTGCTTGCTCGTTTTATATACGGCGGGAGCGGAATATTTCCGTTTTTTTCTATATGACTTTTTAAATCTCCTTTCCAAAAAATGCGCACGGAACTTTGCCCGAATTCTTGTTTGTCTAAGACCTCAAGATAAAAATCTTCTGAGAAAATAACCTTCTCTTCTACCTTAGGGCTTTTAGATGCGCGCAGTAAACCTTGAGCTATACAGCTAGAATACTTTTCACTGTTTAAATTTTCTCTATTTTTAAAATATTTTTCGCTTTGTTCATGTTTTTTATTTTTTTCATGGCTTTTATCATCATCATTGCTTTTATGTACTTCATTTATTCCATGCTCTTCATTTTGTGTATTTTCTTCATTTTGCTCATACTCTAAAAGAGTAAAAGGTGTGAGCAGTAAAAATTCAACCTTACCGCCGCTTATTTTTTTCCCTTCTAGGCGAGCTGGGAAAACTTTTGAGTTATTTGCCACAAGAACTGCATTTTCTGGCAAATGGTCTATAATATCCTCAAAAGTGCTGAGGGTTTCTGTATTTTTATCTCTGTTAAAAACAAGCAACCGCGACCCGCCACGTGTTATTGGTGGCTCTTGTGCTATCTGCTCTTCTGGGAGTATGAAATCGTAGGAAGAGAGGAGAAAATCTTTTTCATCAACTGACATTTTTTAGCTATCCTTGTATTTTTTATATAATGAGCAGGTGTCTATTTATAGTCTTATAATATGAGCGTGCACGGTATTTGCCAGCTCAACTGCTCGCCTAACTACTTGCTTTTACTTTTAGTTGTTTGCTTCTTTTGTAAGCTCTTTCCTATGTGCTAACAGCTTACATATACACTTGCAAGAGCTATAACTCTTTATAATATTGTGCTTAGTTTTAGAAAAGCTTGCAAGATATATTTGTAGTATGGAGCACAGAATTTTCTTACAAAGTTTTTTATATCTTGCAATTACTTACAAAATTTGTTCTTAAAAAGAAACTTGACAAAAAAATAAAAATCAGTAAAAAGTATATCAATATATCTCGATATAAGAATAATGTTAAAAGAGTAAAGAGAATAATTCAGTAAAAAAGTGACTCAGTAAAGAGAACATGCAAACTCAAGAAACTAAATAAGCAAAGAAATTAAAGACTACATTTTAAATACTATTAAGAAGATGAGGTTTATATGAAGATAGCTGAAAGATTGCAAGAAAAAAAGAAATTTTTCTCGTTTGAATTTTTTCCACCTAAAGAAATAAGTGGGCGGAAAGATTTTTTTGTGCGTGCAGAAAAATTCGCAGCGCTTAATCCTTGTTTTGCATCAGTTACATACGGTGCAGGTGGTAGTACCCAGAGCGGAACACTAGATATTGCAGAGTGGTTTAAGCGGGACTTGCAAATAGAAGCAGCCTCGCATTATACCTGCATAGGTGCCACAAAAGAAACGGTGAATATATTTTTAGAAGATATGCAAAAACGAGGGCTTAAAAATATTGTAGCTCTTCGAGGCGATGCGCCAAAAGGGCAAGAGTCTTTATACGATATAGAAGGTGGCTTGTGCACAGCAAAAGATCTTATTAGCCATATAAAAGATGTATGCCCAGAAATGGGAATAGCAGCAACAGCGTATCCTGATCCGCATCCAAAATGTGCAAACATTGCAGATGATATTTTGTATACGGTTGAGAAAAATAAAGCAGGGGCATCTTTTTTTCTGACACAGCTTTTCTTTGAGCCACGTATATATTTTGATTTAGTCCACAGATTACAAAATGCAGGTTGCACAGCGGACGTTATTCCTGGTGTGCTTATAATACGTAACCTAGCAGGGGTTTATAGAATGCTTTCTCTTTGCGATGTGCGGATTTCTGGCAAATTATTATGCGAGTTAGAATCGCTTCATAAAGAGGGCGGAGACAAGGCTGTTGAAAAATTCGGCTTAGAGTACGCAATTAAAATGAGCCGTAGTTTATTAGAGGGCGGAGCAAAAGGTGTGCATCTGTACACATTAAATAGAATAGAAGAGAGTAGAATAATAGTAGATGCCTGTAGCGATTTGCTTAAATAAAGTG
>CAMQUX010000015.1 GCA_947037905.1 uncultured Desulfovibrionaceae bacterium
ATCTTTAGCATTAACATCAGCGCCGTGTTCTATTAAGTATTTTACTATCTCTGACTGTTCACGTGAGGACGCTTTATGTAGAGCTGTATCGCCGCTATTATCTCTAGCATGAATATCAGCGCCGTGTTCTACTAATAATTGTACTATTTCTAAATTACCTTTTTCTGAGGCTCTTATTAATGCTGTTTGCCCATCTGCATCTTTAGTCGTAACATCGGCACCATTTTCTATTAAAAATTTGGAAACAGTATTACTATACTGCTTATTATTTTTCTTATAGTAGTAATAATAATCTACATACATTAACGTTGTTTTGCCATAATGATCTTTGGCATTAACATCTCCACCATTTTTAACAAAAAGCATTTTCTGCGCAAAATATTCTTCTATGGATTTTGGGCATTTAAATCCTCTCATATTAACAGCTAGGTAAGTTTTAAATTTTTGAAGTAGAGAAGGGGGTAGTTTTACCCACATGTCCCATTTAATTTTATCGTTCTCCATATGATCTGCCATAATATTTCCATAACCAAGAATATACTCATCTTGCCTATGTTCACCATAACGCCAAGCCTCACGGGGCTGCATATCAAGATATGGTATAGTATCGATTGTTAAAATTTCATCTGTTGTGGCATTTGAAACAATTAAATAGCTAGGAAAATTTTCATCAAACGGGTGTACTGTTCTTAATTTGTATGTGCCACCATCAGAATATTCAATGTCTATAAATGCTAGATTGATATCTTTTGCATCTTTTATATTATAAACCTCATAAATAATAAAAAGTATTTTAATAAAAAATACGAGTATTATGAGCGCAAGAGAGATTTTAATATATTTAAAGATAGTTGAGTTTAGATTTTTCATTCATAATATCCTATTTGTTTTCTATTTTAATGAGATTTAAGACTTTCTAAATATTTGGCTACTGCTATGTGTCCATAATCTGTGGCAAATATTAAAGCTGTAATAAGATATTCAGGAGTTTTAGCATTAATATCGGCTCCGTTTTCAACTAAATATTTTACTACTTCTAAATGTCCCTCTTTTGAAGCTTCCATTAAAACCGTAATGCCAGTTGTACCTTTGCTATTAACATCCGCACCGTTTTTTATTAAATATCTTACTATTTTTAAATGCCCACTATAAGAAGCCGCTGCTAACGCGCTGTTTATAGTATTAGGATCGACCCCTTTTTCAACAAATACGTGTACTATTTTCAGGTGACCTTCTTCTGCTGCAATATCTAGAGCTGTTTTATCGTAAATATCTTGAACGTTAACATCCGCACCATTTTGGACTAAGTATTCTACAACTTTCAAATGTCCACAAGCTGAAGCATTCATCAAGGCAGTACTGTATTCAATATCTTGAACATTAACATCCGCACCATTTTTGACTAAGTACTCTATAACTTCTAAATGTCCATAAATAGATGCGTGCATTAAGGCTGTTGAGAGAGCATTTTTAGTTTTAATATTAACATCAGCTCCATTTTCAACTGAGTATGTAACTATATTTAGATGCCCTTTTATTGCAGCAAACATCAAAGCTGTTCTACCTAGTTTATCTTTAGCATTAATATCTGTCCCATTTGCTATATATTTTTGAACACTTTCTAAATCTCCGTTTTCAGCTGCATAAAATATATCTGCATGTGAGAGATTAAAGGGATTTAATACAGCTAAGATTACTATTACTAATCCTATTTTTTTCACTATAATTCCCTTATTTATATTCTGTTTTAATTAAAAGTATGTTTCTATTAAAGAGTATCTAAATAGCTAGTATTAAAAATATGTTACAAGCAAGCATGAGAGTTTATGTATTGTTTATAATAATTTATAAACAGTTTCGAGCAGTAAGAAATCGAAACAGAATTTAGACAGAGATAATAGCATTTGCAGGCGCTTGGTACTCTTTTATTTCAGTATTGCTTAAAAGTAGAAAGATTATTGAGCAAATAATTACGATAGTGAGCAGTATGTTCATTTTTTTTCGAGCAGGAAGCGACAGCCGTTTGCGAACAAAAAAGTAGTACACGCTAAGAAGAACTGTAAGCCCAATAATGAGCGGATAGTTCATGCTAAAAATGAGAGAATAATCTGTAGTATAAAGTGCAGATACAAAAAAAACAGCGACAAAAATTACAATAAAAACAAAGAATAATATGGCCATGAGAATACTAAAAGAGGTAAAAAATATACCTGCAATAAGCACCGCAAGAAAAATTGAGAGTATCTCCATATAGTTAAAAGTCCTTTTTTTGTCTTTAGAGTTTTATTTAATGTGCTTGAGTATAAATAAAGAGCCATATAATAGCTAGCAATACTTGCACGAGTAATTTTGTTTTTAATTAGGTTGTAGCGGACAAAGTTTTTTAAATAAAGTGGAAGTTGCATAAAATAGCTCGTTATAATAGCTATAAAAAAGTATATTTCAACTAGAAACAACACACTTAGAAAAAAATAGTATGAAAAAGAACACGCTAAAAAAGAATAAAAATAGGACTATGCAAATTGTCTTTTTGATTATAAAATTCATTATAAACTCATTTAATTGTAAAAGCCGATTGAACATGAAATCAGTTAAATATAAAGCTTAGTTAAATATGAATTTAATTGAACATAAAATTAAATTAAGCATGGAATAGAAGCATAAAATTTGTTCAGTATAAAATATATTTCTAATAAAATTAAAAATTAGAAGTTAAAAATTATAAAGGATTTTATAGTCATGAAAAACAAAGAAAACAAAGAAAGCGCAGAAAATTCTTTTAATATTCGATTTGCAGAAGCAAAAGAGGCAGCAGTTGTGGTTGCTTATATGCACAAACTCGGAGAGTTTCAAAAAATGTCTGCTGCAATAACGGTCACAGAAGAAGATATGTACACTCTTTTAGCAGAAAAACACGCAGAGGTTATTTTTGCAGAATATAAAGGAGCTATCATTGGTTTTGCTTTCTTTTGCACACACGCATCTGCTTTTATAGGAAAAACAGCGCTGTATATTGATGCATTTTATATGAACGAGTGTGAGCGCAGTAAAGGTTTTGGTAAAATGATGATGGAATTTTTAGCACAAACAGCAGTCAAACGAGGGTGCAAGCGTTTAGAATGGGGCTGTCTCGACTGGAACGAAAAGGCTATTAATTTCTATAAAAATCTAGGCTCGTATTCCATAGATATTATGACCATTCATCGTTTAGATGGAGAAAAATTGATTAGTTTTGCAGGCATAGACTCAGTGTAAGTAATTATTTAAGAAATAGAGCTAGAGAAAAAAAGATATAAGCAAGTAAAAAGTATAGATAAGAAAAAAGAGCCGTTAGTAAAGTGCCGTTAGTAAAATGTTATATAGTAAAATGCCATATAGTAAAAATATAGATAAGAAAAAAGTGCCGTTAAGGCACTTTTTTTTGTATTATAAGAGATTTTATTGGTATCTTTAAAAATAGACTATAAAAATAAATTATTGGAGCATATTCTTAGAGTTAATTAATTTTTTATAGCTTCAGCGCACGGAAGAACTTTTTCTTCGTCCTTTTGCATTTTCTTTTCATATTCATCAGGCATAAGAAAAACAGTTCTGTCTGCGTATTCTTCTTTTTTACCCTTGTTCCATCTGTTAACAGGTCTATAATAACCAACAATTCTTGTGTAAACTTCTGTTTCTTTATTGCAAGTTGGGCAGTCATGATGCTCGCCAAAAATATACCCATGCTCCTTACAAATAGAGAAAGTAGGAGTTATTGACAAATAAGGGAGTTTGGTAAGTGTAAATGCTTTTAAGATAAAGTTCTTTAAAGCTTTTGTATCAGTTACAGCTTCGCCTAAGAAAGTATGGAAAACAGACCCACCAGTATAAAGTGGTTGTAATTGATTTTGGTGCTCAAGAGCAAAAAGAACATCTTCTGTTTTATCAACAGGTAGTGCTGTTGAATTTGTATAGTACGGAGTTTCGTCACCTTGACAAATAATATCACCATAGAGATTTTTATCAATTTTTGCCAAACGGTAACTAGTACCTTCTGCAGGGGTTGCTTCAAGATTATAAAGGTGTCCTGTTTCTTCTTGAAAGCCACTTGTAAGCTCACGCAAATTGTTTAAAACTCTTTGCATTAAACGAGTACCAGATGGAGTGTCTATACCTTTTTTTAGAAGATTTAAACATGCTTCATGTCCGCCAAGTATACCAATTGTTGCAAAATGCCCGTTATAGCCATTTTTTAAATAACGTGCAGACCATGGGAACATTCCATTTTCTAAATGCTGCGCAATGAGTTTTCTTTTGTACTCAAGAGAATCTTTCGCCATGATTGCATATTCTTCTATAAGATCAAAAAATTCATCTTCACTTTGTGCAATATACGCAAGCTTTGGTAAGTTAAGTGTTACTACACCAATTGAGCCCGTGAGGTCTCCTGCGCCAAAAAGTCCGCCTGTTTTCTTGCGAAGTTCCCGTAAATCCATTTGTAATCTGCAACACATGGAGCGAACATCTTCAGGGTTTAAATCAGAGCTTATGAAGTTTTGGAAATATGGAACACCGTATTTTGCTGTAAGCTCAAGAAGAGTTGTTCCGATTTGCGTGTCCCAAGGGAAATCTTCTGTGATATTATATGTTGGGATTGGGAATGAAAAAATACGCCCGTTTTGGTCGCCCTCTAACATAACTTGTAGGAATGCTCGGTTGAACATATCCATTTCTTCTTGATATTCCCCGTAGGTGCTATCTTGAAACTCACCAGCAAATATAACTGGCTCGTTTGCGATATGCTTTGGAGGCACAAGATCAAAGGAAAGATTTGTAAAAGGGCTTTGTCCGCCCCAGCGAGAAGTTGTGTTCAGATTAAAAATAAATCTTTGTACGAACTGTAAAACTTCCACATAGCTCAAATTATCAGAACGGATAAAAGGTGCAATATAGGTGTCTACGTTATTAAATGCTTGTGCTCCTGCCCATTCATTTTGCAAGGTTCCTAAAAAGTTGACCATTTGCCCAAGAGCTGTATCAAAATGTTTTGCAGGTGCAGCAGATGAGCGTCCTTCAAGATTAAAACCTTCTAAAAGAAGATCTCGTAAAGACCAGCCAGCGCAGTATCCTGCAAGTCCAAAAGAAAGATCATGGATATGAAAATAGCCATGTTCATGAGCCATACGAACTTCTTCTGGATATTTATCTAATGCATAACGTGCTTGCATTGTACCTGAGAGGTGTAACATAAGCCCTTGGAAAGAATGAGACATGTTTGCATTTTCTGCCACACGCCAGTCTTGTTTGTCGAGATATCCATCGATAGTTTCTTTAACATCAATATATGTATTTTGCTCATTACGTAATTGGCGTCTTTGTTCTCGATAAATAATATATTTTTTTGCAGCGGAGAACTGCTTTGCTTCCATAAGAGCTTCTTCGACCATATTTTGCACATATTCTTGCTCTGCAATATCGTGCTTTGCTAATTTATCTTCTACTTTTCTAGCAATACGCTTAGCCATAATAGGGTCTTTAACACTACATGCTTGCAATGCTTTTGCAATAGCACGAGTTATATGTTCTAAGGACCATGTTTCAAGACGACCATCACGTTTTAAGATCTGTAAAGGCATAATTTTCTCCGTTTTTATGTGTGTAAATGCAGTTCCACTGTACAATATATATAAAAAGTAATTTTCTAAAAAAAATCACAAATTTGCTGAGTTGCAGAATTAAAATAAGGAATTTTTTATAAATTTCTCTTCTTATTATGTATAAATTAAAAATAAATTTATCTATTATAATAGCATTATAATGACACAAAGTGCCATTGCGGTTTGCAGAGAAATATATAAAATAGAAATTAAAAAAATATAGGCACTGCCAGTCTTAATCTTTTTTAATAAACGATTCTGGCGGAATAAACGTTTGTTTTTTCCAAGAACAAGTGGGCGGAATAAGAGCTTGAATAAGATTTAAATCTTCTTCGGTGAGAGCGGGGACGCATGTTGTTCTAAAATATATTTTGTCTGGCATTTCTGTAGCAAGAGCAAAAATTTCTTTAAAAGCTTCAAGAGCATTTTGTTCTGAAAAGCTACCACCTGTCACTTGCGGGTACAGATGAAAAGGAGCTTTCACATCAATAGCCGCACAGTCAATAAGTCCATTTTCAAGCAGTGATTTTATTTTTTGCGGATTAGATCCGTTCGTATCAAGTTTAATTGGCAACTTAAATTCTTTAATAAGACTGAAAAGCTCTTCAATATTTTCAACAGTAGTGGGCTCGCCACCTGTAACGGTAATACCATCAAGCCAATCGGATTTTGTTTCTAAAAAATGCCTAAGCTCATTTTTGCTAATTGGAGCCAATGTGTCCATTTGCCAAGCAAGCTTTGCATTGTGGCATGTGGGGCAAAGAAAATTGCACCCTCCGAGAAAAAGTACCGCAGAAGTCTTCCCAGGCCAGTCGCAGAGACTTAAAGGTTCTAAACCTCGTAAGTGTATCCAAGGAGAGTTATTTTCTTGCATGTTTTTCTCTTTTAAAATATTTTTTTACTGTATACTAAAAATAAAAAATAAACAGTCTTGACATGTTTTTTTATTCAAAAAAAAGCATAAAAAATAAAAATCAAACTAATATATATTTTAAATTATTAAAATGAGATAGGATAATATCCTATAGAAATAAAAGAAATAGACGATAATATAGAAACAGTTTACTATAAGAGTAGATAATTAGTAGATAGGAAACATATGAAATTTATAAAACGTATAAAATATATGAAGCAGGTACTATTTTTTTTGCTAGCTTTGCTGCTAGTGCAAAACGATAGAGCATTTGCATTAGATCATGATACGCAGTTTAGAAGCTGTTTGTCTGAACAATTTATATCTATGATTCTTTGTAAAGATGTATCTGATTTATTATATATGGGGCATGGTGTTGATGGTATCGGGCGGTATAGAATCCCTTATGGAGCAGGTTCAATTTTAGCTTTTAGTAAGGTAGAAGAAGACACGATACAAGTAGAAATATTTACCCGAGATAGAACAAGTAGCGTGAATTATACTGCATTTTTTTCTTATGATGAAGAAAAAGGTGAGGCACTACTGCAGTATGTAAATACTGACTGTGCAAAAAATACTATTAAAATATGCAAAGATAGTCTGAAAAAACGTGAAGAAATGAAAAAACAAAAATTTTGGGAACGAGATATTCCAGATATATTAGCTGATGAGCTAAAAGCAGAAGAGAAAAAAACAACAGAAGAAGGCGCAGTGGAGAGAGATGTTCCGATAATTAGACATTTAAAAGAGGAAGTTCCTAAAAAAGAAAATCCTCAAAATAAAGATAATTAAGAGTTTGGTTTTTTCCAAAAGAATATAAGCAATGTTAGAATAAGGATGCCTAAGCCTATAAAAAGAGGTTGCGGAGAGTTTGATAGTATAGCCCAAATAATATTTGCAAAAGTAAGAATTATTGCAGAGCAAAGAATTAAAAATTGAAAAAGAACATATTTTGTTGTTTTCATATTAGTATATTGAATGGTGAGTTCTTTAATTTGTTCAAAAAATGTTTTGCCTTTTGGCTCATCTTTGTTTATCAAAGTATTACGAGAGGATTGTAATTTTTTTTTACAGTTAAGGCATTGTATGCTTGTATCTGGGTTTTTATGCCCACAGCGTGTACAAAGTATCATATTTTCTCCATGGTTAGATTTTTTTTGAGTACAAGGACTCTTGATGAATGATACTTCTATTTTAGAAAAGAATAAAGAAAAATTAGCAGCTTACTCTGATCTTCTACGGACGCACATAGAGCGACGAACACGTAGAGAGATTTTAGAGAAAGAATTGCTTATACTTTTTTTAGAGTTCAATATAGATTTAATAGAGAACGCCCCAACAGTAGCTTCGCAAAAGGAAGCAATAGTAGAATTATTACTTGGGCGCTTAGGCGATTTTCCAGGAAAAGAAACAGTCACAAGAATTCGTATGGATTTTATGATTGTAATATCTTCCTACCATAGAGCTGTATCTGTTCGTTCTATGGACGAGCAAGTAATTTATGGAACACAGCTTTTAGATATGGAGAAAACTTTTCTTCATTATTTTCAAGGTGCCTCACTTGTACTTGCACTTTATTATGATAATATTAAGGAAGTTGTTCATAATCTATTAGGTAAAGAAAGTTATCAATTATTTTTAAAATTGCTACATGAGAAACATATTGTTGAAGTATTAAAATTCTTAACTGTTGATCGTATACAAGAGGGCTTTGCAAAAGCTGTAGCTGAAAAGAATTTCTTATTCTCTCGAAGCAAAAAAAATATATCACTCTTATTTTCCTATAGAAAAATCTTCACCTTTACCAAAGACACAACAAAGTTGCCGCGGACAAAATTACAAGAGAGATTTTATCGTGAGGTTGGTAGAAAAGAATTTGATTCCATCGAACAACAAATAAATCTAGCTATTCACAAAAATATAAATTCACTATTAAAAGAAAGCAACATATCTTCTTATCAGAAAAGATATATGGTCGCACTGCTACGCTTATCACCTTTGTGTGAAGTCTTTTATGCTAACGTAAAAAAAATATTAGAGGCAGAGCTTAGTTATAAAGAGCGAAGTCAATTACAAGAAGCAATGCGAATTGAGTATAACCATTTTAATGAGCTGGCTCATGGAATGGTGCAAATGTATCTTGCCATTTTATCTACATTAGAAACTTTTGTGGGCGCATATGTTCCTGTTCAAAAACTTGTAGAGTTAAAAGCAAGTTTGCGTTTTCTTCATGCTAAGGGATTAGAATTCTTTTTCGAAGATTTTTATCGGTCGTACTTTTTTTTCTATTTAAAAGATTTATCGGGAGTAGATGTATCGAAGATAGCTTTTGAAGATTGTTCCTACCGAGCAATACCGAAAAAAAAGGTTGCAGAGCTTGCTAGTATCCCAGATGAAATTAGAGAACGATTATTTGTAGATTCTATTTTTGAAGATAATTGTGTACGACTTATTTCAGAAAATTTACTTGCAATTGTGGGTGTTCTTAATAAAATTGATGTATCAAAAGATGATAAAAGAAATTTAAGTATTTCTTATAAAAAAGGTTATTCTAGTGGTTACGTTGGTGTGCATATTAATTTAGCTGCTATTGCAAGGGTTACAAAAAATGTAAACGCAAGAGTTGCTGATATTATTAATAAATATTTAGGCATTAAAGAAGATGCAAAAGATTCTGAACAAATACTCAAAACTGACCCTAAAATTATAGCTACTGAACAAGTTAATGCTGACAATGTTGAAGTTGAAAATGCTCAAATTGAAGATACTGAAATTGAAAATGCTGAAGTTGAAAATGCTGAAGTTGAAAATGCTGAAGTTGAAAATGCTGAAGTTGAAACATTTTTATCAGTTGAAGAGAGCTCAGTAAAAGTGAATAAAATAGATTTAAATGAAAAGAATATTGGCGTCTCTAAAGTTTCTGTAGATGATATTAATCAGAATAAATAAGATAAATTTTTAAGGTAGTGCTATTTTCTTGTAGTATTATCTTATTTTGTGAGATTATAATTAAGAACTGAGTAGTATTAAATATATAAAAAGTCCAAAATAAACATGTGTTTATTTTGGACTTTTTATATAAGTATTCATCTGAAAAGGGTATCTTATAGTGTAAAAAAACAATTTTTTAGAACGAAAAGACTATTCCAGTAGGAGTACTACAAAACTCCTTTTGATAAATACACAACTTGATAAATACACCCCATTATATGGATAATAATAGAGTTCTTTTGAAAAAATAAGATTGACTCATTTTAAGAATAGTATTTGCTTACTAAGCACTTATCTAAGAGGAATATACGTGTTACTTTTTAGTCAGAGTTCCAGTTAGAAACCAGTCAGAAGCTCAGTCAGAAATCCATTCAGAAAGCTAGTTAGAAGCCCAGTCAGAATTCCAGTTAGCATATTTTCTGCTACAGATTCTCTAATAAAAACTTGCCGGTTACAGAATTTTTATCTTTAATAATTTCCTCTGGTGTTCCTTGCGCAACAATTTCTCCGCCAAATTCTCCGCCACCAGGACCTAGGTCAAAAACATAATCTGCTGAAAGTATCATGTCTGTATTATGTTCTATTACTATAACCGTTGCACCTTTTTCTACAAGCTGATGCAGTACACTTATTACTTTTCCGACCTCATGCATATGTAGCCCAGTTGTTGGTTCATCTAAAATATACATGGTTCCAGGGAGATTTTTCTTTCCTAACTCACGTGATATTTTTATACGCTGAGCCTCGCCGCCAGAAAGAGTTGTTGCAGGCTGTCCTAAATGTAAATATCCAAGCCCTACATCTTCTAAAACTTGCAGACGACGCTGTAAGGTTGAATGGTTTACAAAAAACTCTTTTGCCTCTGCTATGGTCAAATCAAGCACTTCTGCTATATTTTTTTCTTTATAGGTAACTTCAAGAGTTTGGCTGTTGTATCTTTTCCCCTTGCACACTTCGCAAGTTACATAGATATCTGGCAGAAAATGCATTTCTACTTTTATTTGCCCATCGCCCGAGCATGCCTCACAGCGTCCACCTTTTACGTTAAAGCTAAAGCGTCCTATTTGGTAACCCCTCACTTTTGCTTCTTTTGATTCTGCAAATATTTTACGCACATCGTCAAATATTTTCGTGTATGTTGCAGGGTTTGAACGTGGTGTTCTTCCTATTGGGCTTTGGTCAATACCAATTATTTTTTCTATTTTTTCAGCACCAGTTATGCCAGCTATAATTCCAGGGGAATCTACACGTTGCCCCTTTGAAAGAAGCATATGTTTATAGAGAGAATCAACCACGAGAGAACTTTTACCTGAGCCGGAAACGCCCGTAAAACAGCAAAAAGTTTCTAGGGGGATATCTACATCAATATTTTTTATATTATGTGTTTTTACGCCTCTGAGCGTGATTTTTTCTTTGGCTTTACGTCTTGTGCTTGGGCGCTCTATACGTAAATCTCCACGTAGATATCCAGCAGTTAGGGAATTTTCATCTTTTAATAATTCCTCAACTGTCCCTTCAAACATAATCTCACCACCTAAAAATCCTGAGCCTGGTCCAAGTTCTATAATGTGATCTGATGCTCTAATAGTTGTCTCATCATGCTCTACTACAAGAACAGTGTTCCCACGTGTTTGCAAGGAGCGCAGTGTGTTTATAAGTCGTTCATTATCTCTTGGATGCAGCCCTATACTTGGTTCATCTAAAACATAGGTAACGCCCACAAGCCCTGAGCCAAGTTGAGATGCGAGGCGAATACGCTGTGCTTCTCCACCTGAGAGGGTGTTCATATTTCGACTAAGGCTGATGTATTCTAAGCCAACATTGACCATAAACTCGAGCTTATGTTCAAGTTCTTTTAATAGTGGTTCAGATATAATGAGATCTTTTCCTTCAAAATGAAGCTCTTTTAGCCATATAAGTGCTTTTTGAATGGAAAGACTTGAAAATTCTGCAATTGAGAGTTTATTAATTTTAACAGCAAGTGTTTCAGGACGTAGTCTTGCTCCTTCACAGTGTGGACATGGTTTGTTTTGGCGAAATCTTGAAAGCCAGTTTCTCCAGTTATCTGACTGCTTATAACCATCTTCTAAAAGATTAATAACACCTTTCCATTTTATATCTTTATCACCAAAAAATAAGGCATTATAGGCATCTTCTGAGTAATCTTCTAAGAGTGTTTTTAGTGTAAAGCAATATTTAGCTCCAAGTTCTTTCAGCTTTAGCTCGAAACTTTTATATTGTCTTGATGTTTTCCATGGAATAATAGCACCAGTTTCTATGCTGAGTCCTTTATTGGGGCATAGAAGTTCTGGCTCAAAATATTCTACAATACCAAGTCCTGAACAGTATTGACAAGCACCTTGCGGGCTATTGAACGAGAAAAGTTGCGGACTAAGAGGCGGCATGCTTATTTTACAATCGGTACAAGATGATTGCGTGCTGTAGACTTTCTCTTCTTTGTCTATAAAATCAATAAATATTCGCCCATTACCGTGCAGCAGTGCAAGTTCAATGGAATCTGCCAAGCGTTTTTTCATATCCGCTTTGATAACTAATCGGTCAACCACAAGATCTATAGAATGTTTTTTATTTTTTTCAAGCTCTGGCACTTCATCTAAAGCATAGAGTGTTTTATTCACACGAACACGTGCAAAACCTTCTTTTTTGAGCTTATCAAAAATATCTTTATGTGTTCCTTTTTGATGTTCCACAAGGGGCGCTAATAGATAAAATTTTGTATTTTCTTCTTCGCTTAAAATATCGTTTATAATTTGATCGGTACTTTGTGGCGCTATGGCTTTCCCGCATTGTGGGCAATAATAGACGCCAAGACGTGCATAAAAAACACGCAGAAAATCGTAAGTTTCGGTAACAGTTCCAACTGTTGAGCGGGGATTTCTTCCTGTTGTTTGTTGCTCAAGAGATATGGCAGGGGAGAGCCCTTCAATTTTTTTTACCTTTGGTTTATCTATTTGAGGTAAAAATTGTCTTGCATATGCAGAAAGAGATTCTACATATCTTCTTTGTCCTTCTGCATAGACAATATCGAAAGCTAGGGTTGATTTTCCTGAACCTGAAGGTCCGCAAACAGTAATAAGTTTATCACGAGGGATATCCACATCAATATTTTTTAAATTGTGCTGTGTTGCACCTTCAATATGAATGCAATATCCGTCTGGGCTAGTGTATTTCTTTTTCATTGTTTGATAATAATTACTATAAAAAAGAAAGCAAGTTTAAAGTATAAATAATAATAAATTAAAAAAAATATTCACACTAAGATGTTGATTTTAAAATAAAAATGATAGGTGCTTTTTAGAACTACCATTGAATTGTAAAATGTGAGCGATTAAAAAGAACATGAAAAGAAATAGAAGAACTATAAAAATAGAAGAACTTTAAAAATAAAAACTTTAAAAGTGAAGGGTTTTGAAAATAAAGCTTTATGAAATGCATCGTTATAAAAATAAGAAAAAAGCTAAAAGAATAAATGATACGGGGGAAATAAGATAAAAGGGAACATGAAATATAAAAGGGAACGTGAAAATAAAAAGAGAGTGAAAGAAAAGTCAAAATATTTCTTAGGAGTTATTTTCAGGATTATAAACAATCCTTACAGGAAATTCAATCATATTTTCTAAGACTTGTAGGAGTTCTTTTTTTTGGTGAGGCGAAAAACGCAGGAGCAAAACAGCGCGAAATTTATCCACAACCGTAAATATAGCAAGATTATCTTCCGCTTCTAAAAAGAAACGGAAAAGAGCAATATATTTTGGTGCTAGTTCAATATAAAGGCGAGACGATTCGCTCGGTGCAGGGTAGCTTATTCTTTTTTTACGCATACTATTCTATGTTTACTATTTATCGCAAATAGCACCATTTGCCGCAGAACTAACAGATTTCTGATAGCGGCGCAGTAATGATGAGCTTACTTCTTTTTGTATAGGCACAAAGTTTTCCATTCTTTTTGTAAATTCTTCTGTGCTAATAAGTAGCTCTATGCTTCTTTTTGGAATATCAATTGCGATTTTGTCACCATTTTGCACAATACCAATAGCACCACCACTTGCAGCTTCAGGAGAAATATGCCCAATGGCAGCACCTCTTGTGCCACCGCTAAAGCGTCCGTCAGTAATAAGTGCCACATCTTCGCCAAGTCCCATGCCTGCTATTGTTGAAGTTGGAGTGAGCATTTCGCGCATTCCAGGTCCACCTTTTGGTCCTTCGTAAGTAATGACAATAATATCACCCTTTTCAATAGACCCTTTTAAAATTGCATCAACTGCATCTTCTTCGCAGGTAAATACTTTTGCAATGCCAGTGCGTACCATCATACTCGGTGCCACTGCAGATTGTTTCACAACACAGCCATCTTTTGCAATATTACCGTACAAAATTGCAATGCCACCCTCAGCACTATAAGGATTATCTATAGAGCGGATTACATTGTTATTTTTTACAGAAGCATTCAAATCTGCTAAATTTTCTTTAAGAGTTTTTGCTGTAACAGTGAGTGTGTCAAGATGGAGTAAATCTTTTTTAGCAAGCTCTGCCATAACAGCTGGAATTCCGCCAGCTTCGTTTAGGTCTTGAATATAATGGTTGCCAGCGGGCGAAAGTTTACATAAATTTGGGGTGGTTTTGCTCGCGTTATTAAAGATATCTAAAGAGAGATTTAGTCCTGCTTCATGAAAAATTGCAGGTAAATGTAAAACCGTATTTGTAGAACAGCCAAGAGCCATATCCATTCTTACCGCATTCTCAAGACTTTTTTCAGTGACGATATCTCTTGGGCAGATGTTTTTTTCTAAAAGACGCATAATCTGCATGCCAGATTCTTTAGCAAGGCGAGTTCTTTCAGACATAACAGCAGGAATAGTACCATTTCCAGGTAAAGCAAGCCCAATAGCCTCACAAAGACAGTTCATAGAATTAGCAGTGAACATTCCAGCACAAGAACCACAGGTAGGACAGGCAGTTTTTTCTAAATTATCAAGCTCGTCTATGCTTAAAGTTTTTTGCGCAACCGCACCAACGCCTTCAAAAACAGTTATCAAATCAGCCTGATTTGTAGTGCTTTTTCCAGCAAGCATAGGACCGCCGCTTATAAAAATACAAGGAATATTAAGGCGTAGCGCAGCCATAAGCATGCCCGGAACAATTTTATCGCAGTTTGGAATAAAAACAAGCGCATCAAAAGGATGAGCCATGGCCATAATCTCAACAGAATCTGCAATTATTTCTCGGC
>CAMQUX010000016.1 GCA_947037905.1 uncultured Desulfovibrionaceae bacterium
TTTGCACCTGATGAGGTTTCTGCTCTGAACTGTATTGAGTATTGTCCATCTGCTACTGGAAGACCATCTGAACCCATACCGTCCCAAGCAAAGGTATATTCGCCCGCCTCTTTCGCGCCTAAATCCACTGACTGTACTATATTCCCTTTATCATCGTATATATCTACACTTACTTTTTCAGCATTTGCTGGAACTGTATATTTAGAGCTTGTTGATTCGCCGTTACCGACAACTAATGCACCACCTGCTGCCCAAACCTCTTTACCTATGTAACCAACTGCGTTACTCATTCCCTGACCGAGCATTAATGCTGCCATTCTTTCGAGCATTTCGTTTGATTTCATTTGCTGTTCTACTGATGTAAACTGAGCTAGCTGTGCTAATTGCTCTGTCTCATCTAGTGGTTCTAAAGGATTCTGTGTTTGAAGCTGTGTTATAAATAGCTTTAAAAAAGCATCCATACCCATATCACTACTACCCATTTCGCCGGAGCTTTTTGGAGTATATAGGTTGTTTTGCATATCTGTTACGCCACCTGCATTCATTTGCTACCTCTCTATTCTAATTACTAGGAAAAATTTTCCTAGTAATTGCTTTTTGAAATTCTTTATGAGAATAAAGCAATGGCTGTGCCAAGTTTTAAAAAATAGCTAAACCCCCTTTAATTATTAGCTCATTTCATTTTTGCTTTTTTCTACACCCTTTGGGAGAGGCAACTATTTCCCTATTTTCTACAAAATAAGCTCTCTATTTTTCTTCTGCTAGCTCTATTATAGAAATTAGGCTTGCAAAATTTACCTTGTCTTTTCTATTTTGCAAATGCCTTGCCAGTTCTCTCTTATAAAATACGCCTTACCAAATGTGCTTACTTATATATTACTCTTTTCTATCTTGCAGAGACACTTGCCAAATGCGTTGGCAGATGTGCTCTCTTGCTATCTGCCTTTTCTATCTTTCCTTTCTTGCCTATCTTTCCTATCTTGCCTATCTTGGCTTTCTATCTGTCCGCTTTCACATCTCACCTGCACTTGCCCCTTTATCTTGTGAGTTCTAGTTAGCAGTTCTATCTTGCCAATAGAGCTTGTTTCTGCCACAATGTTATTTATGAATACTAAAAATATCACTGGTGCACTTTTAGTGGGCGGATTGGGTTCTCGTATGGGATACCGCAATAAAGCGCTCTTAACGCTCAATGAAGAATCTTTCCTTGAGCGTACATTAAAGAACTATGATGAGATTTTTGATGAGATTTTACTTGTTGTGCGAGATGAGAAGGATTTTTTAGCCTATGCATCTCAAAAAGTGCGAATAGTATTAGATGTTTTCGAGCAGCAGAGTTCTTTAACGGGCATGCATGCAGCTCTTACACACGCTACAAATGATACGGTTTTTATTGCAGCAGGTGATAGCCCCTTTTTAGAAAAAGATACTATTTCTGCACTTATTAGCACCTTAGAAAAAGATGCAGATATTACTGTTCCTCTTAAAGATGATGGGTTTTATGAGCCTCTTTTTGCGCTTTATAGCAAAAAATGCATTCCTTTTATTGAAAAAGAATTACGTGCTAACAATTTTAAAATTATAACTTTCTTTCCTTATCTTAAGGTGCAAAATGTTCCAGTGGCTATTTTAAAAAAAATTGACCCAAAACTTCGCTGTTTTGAGAATATAAATACGCCAGAAGAATTAGCACTGTTGCAAAAAAAAAATGAACAAATAATTCTATCAAGAGCTGAAGCTATAGAATCTTTAGTTCAGTGTATTTTTCCTGAAATAGAAAAAATCAATATAAATAAATGTTTAGGGCGAGTGCTTGCAGAAGATATTATATCGCAAATTGATGCTCCATCGCTACTCTGTGCAAATTACGATGGCTTTGCTTTAAATAGTGAAGAAACATTTACCGCTTCAAAAAAAAATGCCCTTTCTTTTCCCGTCATAAAATCACTCACCCCAAGTGATAAACAACTAAAAAAAACAACTAAAAAATCATGTTATAAAGTATTCACAGGTGCAATACTCCCAAATAATATAGATACTATTATCCCTTTCGAGGACGCAAAAACTCGTAGCGCTATTAAAAGTGTAAAAGCGACTAAAGACATAAACTCTGCTGATAGTACAAGGAACGCTGAAACTAAAAATGGAGAGCTCAATCAATATATTAAAGATACAAAAGATATCCATAATGCAAAATGCACTCATAAGGGAGAATTTGTACATACCATACACAATATTGCTGAAACAGTTATTGTAACAGAGGCACTTTCAGCTTTTGCGTATTGTAGGAAAAAAGGGACAGATATAAAAAAAGGCGAACTACTTGCGAAAAAAGATACAGTGATTAACTCTAGTACAATTGCGAATTTATGTTTTCTGCGGATAAAAGAAGTTTTTGTGTACAGAATGCCAAAAATACTCCTTATTGCCACAGGAAACGAACTTACAAAAGGAACAAACGCAAATAAAATTCCTGCGGATAATCTTTTGCTCTTAGAAAATCTCTGTAAGACTTTTGGAGTACAAGATATAAAAACAGCTCTTGTAAAAGATAATGCGCAAGATATTACAGATGCTATTGAATCTAGCCCTGCAGATATTGTTATTACAACTGGTGGAACTGGTTTTGGCGATATGGATTTTACACATAAAATAGTGAACACTATAAACTATACAACTCTTTTTACAAAACTAGCAGCACGACCTATAAAATCTGTTTTTGCAGCTACTTTTTCCACTCATGTAGACAATGTAGCCACTAACATGAAAAAAGATACAAAAAAAATCCTCTTGGGATTTCCCGGAAGACCAGCAGCAGTGCTCAGTTGTTTTTATGCATTAGTTCGTCCGCTACTATTTGCATATACAAAAAGAGTATGTACATATAGATATGCTCTTTTAAAAGAAAATATTACAGAAACATATAAAGAAGAGTATCTTCTTTCTTGCGATTTATTTTTTGAAGATGCAAGCCTCTATGCTTGCCCGCTAGATAAGAAAACAGCACGTCTTAGTATGCAAGAAACAAAAGGACTTATCATCATAGCAAAAGAGAAAAAACTTATGGCAGGTTCTAAAGTACCTGTTATCCCTTTTAAAAATAGTTTAGAGGAATTATGAGAAAAAAAATTCAGATACTTTTGCTCTGCTCATTCTTTTTTATTTTTTCCGTAAAAGATAGTTTTGCTCTTTTTGGAAAAATGACTATTTCTGACGAGGAAAAAATAGGAAAAGAGTTTGATACTAAAGCTCAAAGTATGCTTTTATTTGTAGAAGATCCTGAAATAACAAGCTATGTGAAAGACATTATTGCACGCCTAGCAAGAGAAGATAAAATTCTTCCCTTTCGTATAAAAACTCGTATTGTACAAAACTCTGCAATAAATGCCTTTGCTGTTCCAGGTGGATACATTTATGTTTTCACAGGGCTAATTGAAAATTTAAACACAGAAGATGAATTTGCAGCGGTTCTTGCCCATGAGATAGCGCACGTTTCACGACGTCATGTAGCAAAAAGAGCAGAGCAAACAAAGCTTACAAATATAATTTCCCTCACAACTCTTATAGCTGGTGCGCTACTTGGTGCAAGCGGTGGAGAAAACTCCCAAAACATAGCTGGTGCGCTCATACTTGGCGGACAAGCTGCAGCTACGCAAAGTTTTCTTAATTATACACGAGAAAACGAACAAGATGCTGACCATCATGGTATTGAAACTCTTATTGCCGCAAATTATAATCCAAAAGCAATGGTGAGCACTTTTCAAATTATGTACGAAAAAGTACGCCTTTATATTAATAGTAATATTCCCTCTTACCTTTCTACTCACCCAGCGCTTCT
This sequence comes from uncultured Desulfovibrionaceae bacterium, assembly GCA_947037905.1. GTDB lineage: Bacteria > Desulfobacterota > Desulfovibrionia > Desulfovibrionales > Desulfovibrionaceae > CAMQUX01. Next base: position 3,839 of record CAMQUX010000016.1, read on the forward strand.
TGAGCGTGTTTCCTATTTGAACAACAGGCTTCAGTACTATCCGCAAAAAGTACTGGACAGACCTCAAAAAAATGAGCAGTTTTTACGCATTAAAGCACTTGCACAAGGCAAATATGCAGATGCAAGCATACATATTGAACGTATTGAAAAAAGCGTGGATAATTCTGCCCTTGCTCTTTTAACAAAAGCACTCTTTTATGAGAGATTAAATAGAAAAAAAAATGCTGAAGAGACTTTCCTTGAACTTTTAGAGAAAGAACCAAATGATCCGCTCTTTTTGCGAGAAGCTGGACGATTTTTCTTTCAGCAAGGAGATTTAAAGCAATCCCTTAACTTAATACTGCGCTCTATGAGTATTGCACCAAATGATACAAACACACAATTTGTTCTTGCAAAACTCTACGCTGCGCAAAAAGAAAATGCACTTGCAGCAAAACTACTTCTAAATCTCTTAAGAGAGTTTCCACGCAATGCAGAAATTCATCAAGAGCTTGGTAAAGTTCTTGGCAAAGAAAAGCAATTCTTCGATGCCCATAAACATCTTTATATTGCTGCTTTTTTCACAAAAAACCAGAGCAGAATGCAAATTCACTTAAGAAAAATGACTGAGCATGCTGTCTCTAAAAAAGAAAAAAAAGAGCTAGAACAATTTATAAAAAAACCTTCGGGGAAAAAAAGAACGCCTTAGTAGTGCTTAATGATGTTTAGTAGTGCCTACTAATGCTTGATTATGCTTGGCTGTGCTTAATTGTACTAATGCTTGATTGTATTTGATTGCATTTGATTGCATTTGATTGCATTTGATTGCACTTGATTGTGCTTGATTATGCTTGATTGTATTTGATACTGTGTAGAATTTTTTAGTGGTGCTTAGAAATTCATACCTGAAGTGGAGAGAAAGTCTCAGTGCTTAACGCCTAATGCCTAGTATTTGGAATTTTACTGTCAGTGTTTGCTATTTAATTTTTTGGCTTAGGCTAGAGAGGCTGAAGCGGTACTATAAGCTCTTTTTAGTTTTTATGTGAGCTTATCTCTTTCATACTTTCCTTTGTATTGCTTTGTATTGCTTTGTATTGTTTCATAGTGCTTCATGCTTTAGTAGTACTTATAGTAGCTAAGAATAGTTACTGTGTATAAAAATATTCTTTATCTCACTTATGCCCAGCGCCTGAGTGAAAAGACTCTACTAAAAGATACTAAGAGGTATTAAACTAGCCGCTTCAACTGTATGAAAAGTACAGCTGATATCTTTTTCATCTATTGAAACTAAGGCATAGGAGCCTTCATTAAAACTCCCTGGGTTTATAAAGAGCGTATCTTTACACTCACAGCAGTTTGGTGCGTGTGTGTGCCCAAAAAAAACAATATCAAATATTCCTGCAAATTCTTTCTCAAGACTAGCTAAAACTGTTGGGCGTGCTCCGTAGCCATGCAAAGCTAGGCACTTTCTGCCAAGTAGCATAAACTGCGCAGATGTCTGAAATTCATCACAAAGAGCAATATCTCCCATATCACAATTACCCAAAACACCTGTGAAATCTTTATGTTGTTGAAAATAAGACGCTGTTGAAATACTTCCAAAATCTCCACAATGTATGATTTTATCCGCTAAAGAAAAATTCTCCTCATAACATTTTATAAGAGTCTTTGTTGGTGATAATATATGTGTATCTGATAATACTGCAACTTTGAGCATCTTTTTATCCCTTAGTTTTTTTTAATAATCTTAACAGTTAGTGTTTATATTGAATATTTTACTGAGTATTTATGTTAAATATTTATTTATAATAGTATCTATATAGTTACTATTTGTAGCGAATATATCTGTATTTTTGACCGTATTTACAAATATATTTGTAAGCATTACACTTAGTTCTTGCTAACTATTATTGTAATAAAAATCTCTACGGTTAGAATTTAAAATAGTCCATGGCTCACTATATACTCATCAAATGCTCATAACTAGGTGCCCTAATCCTAAGTTACTCTATACTTATTCATAATCTATTCATGAACTAAGTCCACGAGCTAGAATTTCTGCCTCGGCACTACCCTCATAATTAGATACGGTAATCTGCGTTAATGCGTACATATTCATAGCCTAAGTCCGCGAGCTAGAATTTCTGCCTCGGCACTCCCCTTATAATTAGGTGCGATAATCTGCGTTAATACGTACATATTCATAGCCTAAGTCCGCTGCAAGAATTTCTGCCTCAGCACTGCCATCACTAAGCTCTACCCGTATACAAACTTCATTTTTTGCCATTATAGCAGAAAGCATTTCTTCCATAGTATCTTTATACACTGGGATAGCATTTTCAAAAACAAGAATATCCTCAAAATATAATTTTAAATCTTCTGCCTGAAATGACACACCACTTCGCCCAATAGCTGCAACTATTCTGCCCCAATTTGCATCTGCCCCAAAAAGTGCTGTTTTTACAAGGGGAGAGTTACCAACAGCATATGCCATTTTTTTTGCATCTTTTTCTGTTTTTGCACCTTTTACAGAAAAACGTAAAACCTTTGTTCCACCTTCGGCATCTTGCACTATCTTATAGGCAAGTTCTTGGCATATATCTGTTAAGACTTTTTCCATTTCTTTTTCAAGCTCTGAGCTTGTTATTTCTATCTTACTTGCACCATTTGCCAGTGCTAGAACTGTATCATTTGTGCTAGTATCTCCATCTACAGTTATTGCGTTAAACGAGCTTGTGACGGCTTTTGTGAGTGCTTCTTGCCACCATTTTGCAGATACTTTTGCATCACAAAGTACAAAGCAAAGCATTGTCGCCATATTAGGAGAAATCATACCCGCACCTTTTGCTACTGCTGCAAAACGAATCTCACCTTCTTTAGTCTGTAGTTGACGATAAGCTATTTTTGGAAAAGCATCTGTTGTCATTATTGCTTCAGATACTTCTTCTAGTGTATTTTTGTTTCTATTTGTAGCAAGTATGGGCGCCACTTTTTTCCAAATACCTTCCTGAAACTGTTGACCTATTACGCCAGTTGAACATGGAAGAATTGGCGTATTTAATCCAAAATTTTCACGCATATACTCTATGGAATCTGCGCATTCTTTTTTACCTATATCGCCAGTGCAAGCGTTTGCATTACCAGAATTAACAAGTATTCCTTGTACTAAAGAACTTTTTGCTAGCTCCTGCATACAATAAACTACTGGTGCTGCTTTAAATATATTTTGTGTAAAAACACCTGCACAAGTTGCTATTTGCTCACTTAAAAGCATAGCACAGTCTTTTTTAGCTTCTTTTTTAAAACCTGCTGAGGCAACTGAGAAATAAAATCCTTGTGGCAGCATACATACTCCTAAATAATCATTTTAATATAAAAAAAGGAATAACATTTTATTCCTTTTTTTTCATCTTCTTTTTTAGCTATTCTTTACTCGTATTTTTTACTCGTATTTTTTACTGGTATTTTTTTACATGTTTTTTATGTACTTTTTATATTTTCTTTTTTCATCTTTTTATATTTCTTGCTTGCACCGTCCTGCACAGCTCATGCTGAAGATATGAAAGTGTAAGAAATAAATACTGAAGCTCTTTTAAAATTTCTTTGTTTATTTTTACAGAGATATATTTGCTTATACCTCTTCATCAGTAGCAGAAAGATATATCTCTTTCTCCTATACATCTTCACAAATAGATGTTTTTTTCTTAAACACAAACTCTCGTTGTAAAATAAACAGAAAAAGAAATATTACTGTTTCTACTATTATCTTTAGTATATAAACAGATATTCCAGAATAGCTGTTTAAAAATTCCATAAATCCATAGGCGAGTGTGGAGGAAAAAAGAAGTACTGCTAGATATTTTAATGCAAGCACAGAACTGTTTTCATCTGTTTTAAAAACCATATTTTTCAAAAACAGAAACTGAAAAGTTGCAGCCACAGATCTACTTGCTATCATGGAAATTAAAATAGAATGAAATAAGTAAAACATTATACCAAATATTATATAGTCTATGCTTGCTGTTGCTATTGATGTTGCAGAGTAGCGAAAAAATACAAAATAAATCTTCATGGAATCAAAAAGTGGATTAAAATGTGAGGATTTATTCTCTTCTATATAAACAGTCGATATAGGAATTTCTTGAAATAATACCCCTAAAGAGTGTAGTTTTGCTATTGCATCTAGCTCAAAATCGTACCTTTGTGTGCATAGCGACATTAAAACTGGCACAGCAGATAATGTTATACCACGCAAGCCTGTTTGTGTGTCTTGCAAATTAGCACCCACAAAAAAACGTAAAACTCCCCGTGTAATTATGTTTCCAAATCTGCTACGAAAAGGAATATCATTACTAAAAGACCTTGTGCCTAATATTAAATTCTCACGCTTATATTTTTTATTTATAATAAGTGCTTCACGTATCTTTTGAATATCCTCTATTAAATGCTGCCCATCCGCATCAAAAGTTACGAGCCCTGCACTTTCTGGATAAGATACTGCTATATGATTCATGCCTGTTTTTAAGGCTGCGCCTTTTCCCAAATTTACTATATGGGTAAGCACAGTCACTTGTTCTTTTTGAGCTAATTCTTGAAAAATATCTGCATATTCTTCTCCACTACCGTCATTTACCACAACTATATTTTCAAAAACTTTTTTACTTAAAAGTTCTTCTATTATTGTTATAAGCACTGTGTCTGGTTTAAATGCGGGAACAAGTCCTACTGCATACATACTAACCCCTTAAAACCACTATTAATATACTTATTTAAGATATTTAAAAATTATATCTTCTTTCTATTTACATTACAAGTTAACTAAGACTGAGCAAAATATTACTCATGCTCTTCAAATTTGGACTATTTCTTCGTTTAGATTTTTAGATTACTAAAGTAGCTTATTATTTTTTTAGCCATGAAATTTTCACTTCTTTAATTCCCCAATCAATTGCTGCTTCTGTATCTAACCCAAAATAAATGTCTATTCTATTTACCCAGCGCTTATTCATTTTGTCAAGTACTACATATGTTCCATCTAAGCCCTCTATTGTAACTTCTGTCTTATCGGTCAAACCTTCTGTTAATAAATCGCGCGATACTGCTATCGCTTTCATGCCAGGCTCAAGTTGATTATTCCATGCGGCTAAAAAAGGGGTGCCATCTGTCTGCTCTACTTCAGAAGTATATGCTGTTGCGGTTACAACTTTAAATGTTCTTAATGAATCTTCTACCTGTGGTTTAAAACTAAACCCACTTAGAACATTAACAAAAACTAATAATAAAACTGCTTTCTTATACATACTTCCCCCCTCTACTAATAATATATTTTAATAAATACAAATAGTTGAAATATTTCTCCCTATTGAAATATTGCTTCATATAGAGAATAAATAAATTTGTTTACTCTTCATTAAGTAAATTCACTTATCCTTCATACAGTGCTTTATTTGGAATAAAAAAAAAGATACTTGGAATAAAATATTCCGATATGTATCTTATATTTTATTCCAAGTATCTCAGATATTATTTTTATCTAATTACTGTTATTTTATTTTTTACCCTTTATTTTACCTTAGCTCCTAGATTTTTATTTTCCACTTTATTTTCATATTTATCGTGATTTCTTTTTCTTTGAAATATTGTAACTCTTTTTAAACTTACTTTTACTATCACTCTTAGGAGGATACTTCTTTTTAAATTCTCCGTCTTGCTCACTATTTATCACAAAGTCTTTTTTGAAATCTTCGTCTTTAACGTCTCTGTCATTATTTCTCTTTGCTGGAGCTGAAAAATCCTTTTTAAAAGTACTTGTTCCATGAGTATTTTCTTTGTTAAAACGATTGCCTCTTTTTAAATCTCTTTCGCTCTCGTTATTTTTTCTCAAAGGAGCATCTTTTCTAAAGTCTGCGTCACGATCTCTTTTTGGTGCAAAATCCTTCTTGAAATCTGCGTCACGATCTCTTTTTGGCGCAAAATCCTTCTTGAAATCTGCGTCACGATCTCTTTTTGGCGCAAAGTCTTTTTTGAAACTATTTGATCGCTCTTTATTATTATCTTTATTGTCTTTTCTATAGCCCGTATTTTTATGCTCGCCTCTATCTCTTTGATTATCTTCTTCTTTTCTCGTATATGTTTTTCTTGTATCGTCTTTTCTTGTATCTGTGCCTCTATCTATTGCTGTTTTTTGACGCATAGCCTCTTTTTTTATCTCTGCATCGTCCTCTGCTAGTACTGGTTTATATACAGATTCTGCCTCGGCAATTTTTTGTTTAACGTCCATTATTATAGCACCTGAAACTTCATCTATTTCTTTTTTATCATCAAAATTTGCGAGTATACTTGAGCCGCTAACTGCGGCATAGCCATAATTATTTTTATAGCGTAAAAGAGTAAGTCCTTTTTCGCCACAACCGTACTGCCCTGTGCCTCTCTCTAATGAGAATGCTCCCGATAATGCCCGTACGTATAGAGATGATTGCTCTTCAAAGTCTGTTTTTTGCATGTGTATAAAAGAAAGACTTGCTGTTTCTTTTAATAGTTTTGCACGTTCAGAAAGAATTCGTAACCAACGTGGTGCGGATATGGCTGAAAATACAAAATGACACCATGATTTTCTTTCTGTTTCCATAAGAGGACATTCTTCACAGTGTGTGCATGGTGCTAAAGGATAAAATCCTTCGTCCATAAATGATTCTCGAAGATATGAAATAAGCTGACCGCCTATGCGTGTTCCTGGTTCTATTATGCATAGCTGGCTATTTTTCTTAGTTGATTTAGCTATCCAGCGCGCTAAAAGAGAGGTTTTCTCTTCCATTTGATTTGTGCCAACCCAAGAAAGCTCATTAAATACATTTGCAGCAAAAAAAACATCGGCACGTTCTGGGAATTTATGCCCTATGTTTCCTTTAGCAAGCTCTATTCTCCAAGGACTTTCTGGAGATAAGCGTTTAAATATTTCAAGACCTATGCGTGCTATTTTAGGTGATCTGTCCATACAGTAAAAGCGTAATTTTTTATCTCGCAAATGAGGGCATGCAAGCCAAAGGGCAACAACCATAGTAAGTGGTCCTGTGCCTACATCTACTATATATGCATCATCTTCTATATTTATCCCAAGACCTGTAAAAAGTTTTACTTGCCTGTAAATATTCCATGGAAAAAAGAAATATAAATAACCTGAGACTGATGTGGGTGTTCCCATATAATCTCGTGCTAAATCGCTACGATCACTTGTAAGCATTCGAGATAAATCACGAATATTATATGGTAGTTCTTTGCGATGCCGCCCATTTAAAGGCAATACTTCTAAAAGTATAGCATGAAGGCGTTCCATATCTTTATGTGCATGTTTAGGGATATCTGGAAATAAGAGTTTGGGATATTTAGGGAACATAGTATAATTGCATCCTTGTTATATAATCGGATAAAAAATCTTTATCTTCTGTTAATCTGAGTTCTACTGGATATATGGGGAAATTCTCTATTTTTTCACGTATATCTTTTTTTGTTGCTATACAATATGCACCTTTTAAAGAGCTATTGCCTATTTTATGTATTTTTTCTTTTGCCACTGGCGGTAAAAAACCGAGCGTTAATAAATCTTCTATATCCACATGCTCACCGAGCGCACCTGCTAAGAAAAAGCTTGTAATTTTATCTGCAGTTAATTCTGCATGTTTACAGAGTTTACTAAAAGCAACATTTATGGCTGCTTTCACTTTCAGAAATTCTTCAATATCTTGCGCATAGAGGTATAAATTTTCCTCTAATTCTAACCGAGCACCTTCTGTGTATGATATTTTTTTTATAATATTTTGCACTAAAGGCGAGCTATTATTTGCATCTTGCACAAAATGCCCTTCTGTATTTATTACTTGCAACCGAGATAAAATAGCTAAAAGAGATATGTAGCCTGTTGCTGATATATTTTTTTGCGCAGTATAATTTTTAGTAGTATTTTTATTTCCTATTTCTTTATTTTTTATTGCTCTATTTTCTTTTTCTGCATTTTCTTTTACATCGTTTTTTATAGGATTATTTTCTAGATATTTTTTAGCCGTGAAATTATTATTTTCCAGATTCTCCCCGATATTTTCTCCTAATCTATGTGCAACAATACCTTTTGGAGAAAGAGAAAACCGTGTAATAACACCACACTCTGCAAGTGCTCCTGCTATTAGCCCTGCCCCTTCCAGTGCTGGTCCTAAGGGAACACTTGTTATGAGAAATTCATTCTTATTTTTAAGAACAAATTCACCATTTGTGCCCATGTCGAGAAAAATAAAACTTTCTTTTTCAGCATATTCATCAAAAAGAAAAGCTAAACCTGATGCGATATCTGCACCCACAAAAGCACTAAAACAAGGTGGAATGTAACATGGAGAAAATACACTTTGCCCCTTATACAAAAAACTATAGTCCTTAGCACTTTGAAAAGTAAGGGTATATGGCGCTTGGGTGAAGCCTAAAAGATTTTCTTGTAAAAGAAAAGCAACAAGTACACTGTTTGCTGAAAAAACTCTTTCTGCGATTTGGAGTCCGCATTCTTTATATACTTTTTCCTCAAGTTCCATAAGAAAGCGCATAGTATGCTCATAAAGAATATGATAATTCTCGGCATTTTTTTCCACAAAGCTCAAACGACTAATAACATCACTGCCATAAATACTTTGCGGATTTATAGCTTTTCCTTCTAAAAGTATCGTTTTATTTTGAACCACAAGAAAATGCACTATACTTGTTCCAAAATCTATAACAAGTGATACATCATCTTGGCTAGCAGTTTTTTCTCTACTCTCTATTATAAAAGAAAAATTTTTCTTAACAGGTACCATTATTTGTGCCGAAAATAGAGTATGCATGCATGCTAAGCGGAAACCTGTTTCTTGCTCTGCTGCGGATAAGGTTCTTTTTTCTGCACTGCTTAGTTCTGGAACTAGATCTAAAAATTGTATTTTACAGCGCCCACATTTACCTTGTGTACCACAAAGCATCTCATTTGAAAAATAGCCATTTTCTCTAAGGAGTTCTAAAAATGTTTTTGTATACGATATTTCTGCTGGACTGCTTACTGAAATATCTTCTATGTGTTCTTTCTTTTTATTAAAAAGCTGAACGAGTATATTGTTCATATAACTACTTTATTTAATTTCTTTCATTTAATTTTACTATGCAGAGTGGTCAAAAGCTTTAAAAGCATTTTCCATATGTTCCGCCCAAATATTCATAAATACAGGAGATTCTCCTACTCCTTGCAAGATAAGCTCTACAGAAAAGCCATGTGATTCTAATATACTCTTCCAAGATGATGCTTTTTCTCCGCCCATATCTTCTGTTGCATGATGCCCTACTGCGAATAAAAAAGGACGCAAATATACTTTTTTAATATTTCTTGCGTGTAATTTTTTACAAACCTCATCTATTTTTGGAAAGGCATCTAAAGCTCCTAAAAAAACATTCGCTGCTTTTTTTTCTAAATTTTGGGATAAAATCTCATAATATGCATTAGATTCAAGCCCTGTGCCGTGTCCCATAAAAAGTAATGCTTCTGATTCTATACATTTTTCACAGGCTTCAGAAAAAAGTGCCTCTACTATATTTTCTATGTTATCATTACCTTCTATAAGTGTTGAGCCAACTGTTATGTTTTTAAACAGCTCTTCTTCGCGCGCTTTTTCAGATAAATTCACAAGTTGCTGATACTCTTTACCTGCTACAATATGAAGTGATTGGACTAGTACATTTTTTATATTTTTTGCAGCTAATTCAATGAGGATATCCCACAGGGTAAGTACAAGTTCACCTTGCCTTTTCATATGTCCATGCACCCGTGCTGATGTATATACAGTTCTTATAATCGCTTTTGGGTACTTGCTTTGCACATATTTACTAAAATTTTCAATTGTGTGTGCGGTTTTTTTATTCATAGAGCCATGGGCGGCAAGAACTATTGCAGTTGTCATTTTTTACTCCGAAAAGCGACATTTTAATTAGAGACAAAAATTTACTTCTGCTATATAGAAGAAACATCTGCTAAAAATAGCTTTTTATTCCGATTATATTTTAACTAGGAATTTTCATATTATGTCTGAAAAAAGTACTGTACGTCTTAAAAAAAATCCTTTCAATCTTTTATTTGCAACATTAAAAAAAGAGAATAGCGATAAATCTCTTTCTGCTGATGAGCGTAAAAAGGAATTATTAGCGCTAGTACTACATTACTCAATTGTATTTGTTCCTACTATTATTCTGTGTACTGTGCTTTTATTTATTTTTCCAACAGAGCTTAGTATTTCAGATTTTTTTTCGGAACATAGAAAAACAATCCCTCTTTTTGCAAAGTTTATGCGCTTTTACACCAATTGGGGGAATTGGCTCTTTTATATTTATTTCCTCATCATTCTCATTCTTTCCTTTAAAGGAAAAGATCGAAAGAAAAAAAGAAAACTTTTCTTTGCATATCTTATCACACAGCTTCTCATTAGCTTGCTACTTATATTCTTACTAAAAGCAGGACTTGGCAGAGCACGACCTAGTACAGGCATGAGTGGGTTTCATTTTTTTAGCTTAAATCCTGCTTATCACTCTATGCCCTCAGGACACACCACTGAAATCGCTACTGTCAGCTCTGGACTTGCCACCTATTATAGAAAAATATCTTTCTCCATTTTACTTGGCATTGTTGTTCTTTTAATGGCCTTTTCGAGGATTTATTTAAGCTGGCATCATCCTACAGATGTGCTTGTTTCGCTTTTTATCGCATTTTTTGCAGCACTTTTTATGAACTATCTTGCTGGAAGATATAAATCGTAATTTATAATAATATAAAATAATCCCTTTCAGTTAAAAAAAATTACAGACACTATGTTAAAAAAAATTACCGCATTTACAAGAAAAGAGCCTTTTAATCTTTTATTAAAATATCCTAAAAAAAAAGACCTTGCTAGTATCTTTTCG